>JASHUL010000049.1 GCA_030039995.1 Thermoplasmata archaeon | reverse complement strand
TCCGCCGGGGCTTTCTTCCCGCTCTCGTCCGCGGGAGGGGTCGGCGCCGGCTGGACGTCGGAATCCGCCGCCTGGAGCGGGCCCGCCGGCCAGCGCTCCGATCGCGGTTCGCGCGTCAGAACGTCGGTTCCCCGCACGGGGGAAGTCGGTACCGGGGCGGGTTGCGGTTCCGCCATAGAGCACGCATCGCGGGCGGTTTCGGACCCCGAGTGGCCTATATATAATTGGCTCAGGCCGAGAACCCGTTATACGGTCCCTAAGGCAAAGTATGGATAGAACGCTGTGTAATGTTTCGGGCCTGTTAGCCTACAAATAAATCAATTGAATCGGTTGAAAACAATTGAAACAACGAAATTCCTGCCAATTCGTCTCCGCCTTCACTGCGACCGGAGCGGCGGCAGGGGGTTTTCCGGTGGGACGATCGTGGTCTCGATTCCCCGCTTCGCGAGGGCCGCCCGGAACGGCCCCGCGGGCACGCATCGCTCGGGCGGCACGACCCCGACCTCGCGCACTTGGCCGGTCGCGATCAGCTCCGCCCCGATCGCCCCGGCGACGCCGACCGCGTACTCGGTCGCCACCAGGTGCCAGTCCCTTCGCGCCGGGAACCGGGCGATCGCATGGCGCTCGACCGGCCGACCGTCCTTCGTGCCGTGGAGCTCGATGTCGCAGACCTCCCAATCGACGGCGTCGACCCCCTCGGGGACCCCGAGCAGCTTCTCCCGCTTCAGGAGCGCGAGCGTGAACTCCTTGGGCGTCACCGACTGGCCCCGGACGTCCAGCGACCGGTCGGAGCCGAGGCCGAGCAGCGCCATCGTCCGGAGCACTTCGATCCCCGGCCCACCCTCCTTCCACTCGCAGTGCCGGAGCCCCTTCTCCCGGAGACTCTCGGGCAACGTCGCGGGCTCGGAATGCAGGGTCCGGTAGACCCGGGTGCGGCCGACCGGCGCCGCGAACTCGAACTCCTCGGCGCCCGTCATCGGCGGGTAGTCTCGGTACGCCCCGTTTTCGAACACGACGGCCGGGAGGACCATCTCGTCCAGGAACGTGCTCGGCGACCAGGTGAAGACGATCTCGGGCCCCCCGACGGTGAGGTCCCTCCACCCGTCGCGGATGACGATCGACTCTACCCGGTCGAGGTCGCGCGCCGCCTCCATCGCGAGGACGTTCGAGATCCCCGGCACCTGCCCGAGCCCGGGGATCGCGAGGACCCGGGCGGCCCGGAACTCGGCGTCGCGCGCCAGCTGCCGCCGCGTCATGTGGAAGAGGCCGCCGAAGTCGAGGTACGGGACGCGCGCCTCGAGCGCCGCGTCCATCACTGCGAGGTTGAACCCGTACTGGACCGCGTTCACCACGACGTCCGCGCCCCGGAGCAGCCCGACCAGCGCGGACCGGTCCCGGACGTCGAGCCCGCTCGCCGTGGCCCGCGCTCCGGCCGCCTTCGCCGCCGCCTCGGCCAGCGCGGCGTCGAGGTCGGCGGCGACGACGGAGTCGAAGACGCCCCCGGTCGCTAGGTCGCGGACCGCGCACCGGCCCGTCAAGCCCCCGCCGCCCAGCACGACCGCCCGCACGCCCGATCGATCCTCCGCGCGGTCGGAGGAGCGGGAGCTATACGAAGGTTGGGTCGGGCCCGACGTCAACCCGACTTCGAGCTCGCCTTGCGGCGCGACCGGGACGGCGGGGCGGGGCTCCCGACGGACGGGTTCGCGGGGGCGACCGCTCCGGCGGTGGAGGTCCGGGCGAGGAGGTCGCGGAACGTCTCGAAGTGCTTCAGGAACGGGTCCGCGCGCCGGCGGTCCTCGAGCTCGAGCAGCGCGATGTCGAGCTGCGCCTTCGCCTTCGGGTCGCCGGTCGCGGCGCGGACGAGGTAGACGCAGAGCACCTGGTAGTGCGGCAACACGAACGCGTCGGGGCGCGGCGTGCTCATGTCGCCCTTGCGGGG
Source organism: Thermoplasmata archaeon (assembly GCA_030039995.1). Classification (GTDB taxonomy): domain Archaea; phylum Thermoplasmatota; class Thermoplasmata; order Lutacidiplasmatales; family UBA184; genus Lutacidiplasma. The sequence continues at coordinate 886 of JASHUL010000049.1, read as the reverse complement.
CCGGTAGATCCGGTCGACGGGCACCGCGGCCGCCACGGTCTTCCGGTGGGAGAAACCGAAGTAGCGGCCGGGCCCGAGGACGCGGGTGACCTCGCGGACGTTCCCGCCCAGGTTGTTGGTGAGCCGGTCGCACTCGTGCCAGCACCAGAGCCCGAAGCCGTAGTCGCCGTCCTGGTACGCCTCCCACGCGCGCCCGTAGAGCTCCCGCTCCTTCTCCTCCTCCGAGAGTTCGGGGCCGAGCCCCGCCCGCCAGTCGGAGATCAGCACGTCGACCCGCATCGAGGGTGAGAACTCCTTTTGCTCCGGCACCCCGGTCGACGCGGCCACGCGCGTCGGAGGCCGACGCAGATTAGACGGTTTTCCCGTCGGTCCCGGTCGCGAACCGACGACCGGCGACCCAGGTTTCTCGGACCGTGGTCGCTCCGTCGCGGACCGCCGTCTCGAGGCTCCGGGCACCGGTGACGAGGAGGTCCGCCGGCGCCCCCTCCTCGAGCGTTCCGAGACCGGGCTCTCCGAGCGCGACCCCTCCGTTCGCCGTGTACAGCTGGACCGCCCGCTCGGGTGTCAGGGCCTCTCCGATCGTCGGGTTGGCCGACCGGCCTTCGGGGTCGGTTCGTTCGACGGCGGCGCGGATCCCCCGCCACGGATCGACCGGGTCGTACGGCGCGTCGCTCGAGCCCGCGACGACGAGCCCCCGCCCGAGCAAGGTGCGGAACGCGTACGCCCACCGGACCCGTTCGGGTCCGAGTCGCACGCGGAGCCAGTGGTCGCTCCAGAGGAACCCCGGCTGCACGACCAAGACCGGACGGACCCGCTCGAGCGCGGGCCACGTCGCCGGCGGGGTGAGCGACGCGTGCTCGACCCGCGCGGGCGCCGGGGTGTCGGG
>JASHUL010000048.1 GCA_030039995.1 Thermoplasmata archaeon | reverse complement strand
AGGCGGTCGCCCCAGGTAGGGCGGTCGAGGTAGTCCTGGTCGGTCGCCCGGATGCCGTCCGCGATATCCTCTCGGCGGAGCTGGGCGACATCGCCGCGGCTCGAACGGGCGCGTACATCCGCCCGTGCCAGGACCGTGGCACCGATCTCCCGAAGCTCCCGTTCGACCCACTCTCCGACCGTGCCGTCGTCGGACGTCGCCATCTCTTCAAGGACGAAGCCGAACAGGGCGTCGCGTCGGAGCCAGTAGGCCAGGTATCGATCGAGCAGGGCCGTCGCCTCCGCATCGGTCGCAGGCCGGCGGTCCGGAGGCGGTACCACCCCCCAAGACCGGCGGACACCGCCCGACGGGGAGAGTTCCAAGAGCTCCCAACCCCCGAGACCGGCCGCGAGTGCGAGGGGCGATGCCCGCCGATCGAAGAAGAGAGGGAGGTGCTCCAGCCCGTCGTCCGTGGTCGGGGGGTCCCCGACCGGAAAGTCTTCGTCTCGCGGACGGGGCGGCGCGGAGAAGAGCCGGCGGCGAACGACCGCTTCGTCCTCCCAGCGCCCGTCCGCCGTCAGCTCCCGAACCCGTCGGCGCCGCCGACGTCCCGCCTCGACCAACCGTCGCGCGGTCGCCGGTTGTATCCGTGCGCGGAGGGACTCGAGCTCGGAAGCGAGCGACTCGGAGACGACCTCCCGACCCCCGGCGTCGGGGGCGAGGCCATCGAGGTCGACCCCGGGGCACGACAGCACGACCGTCGCCTGGAGCCGCTCTCCGATGTGCACGACGAGCGGGAACTCCCGGCAGGGGGCGGGCCGCGCGCCGTGCGCCCGGCATCGTTGGTCGGCGAGGAGCTGGCAGGCGCCCCCGTCCGGTCGGGCGGCGACGTAGCGGTGCGTTCCGGTGCCGCGGAGCTCCAGTTCCGGGACGATCTGGAGGAGTCGCGTTCGTTCCCCGACCTCGATGCGCGGCTCCGCGTAGCAACAGAGACCGCAATCCGGCCGACACTGGAACCGGAATCCGCGAACGAGCTCGGTGTCCAGCTCGGGCGAGGTTCCGCGCGCGTCAACCATCGCCGAACCGCGGTCCTCCTTCGTTCACGGTATTAGTCTCCGCGCCTGTCGGCGGCCGATGGTGCTCGTCGCGAAGGACATCATGGAACGGGCGGTGCTGACCGTGGACGAGGGGCTGGACGCCCTCTCGTGCGCTCGCACGATGGCCGACCAGCACAAGGGGTACGCGGTGCTCGTCCGCTCTCCGGGGACGATCGCCGGTATCGTCACGGAGTGGGACTATCTCGCCAAGGTCGTGGCGCCGGGCCTCGACGCGTCGAAGTTGAAGGTGCGAGAGATCGCGACCGCGGTCGTCGACTCCTGCCCCCCCGACACTCCGACCGACCAGGTGGTCGCGATGATGGCCGAAAAAGGGATCCGGCGCATGATCGTTCGCTCGGGGGACCAAGTCCTCGGGATCATCACCTCCCGGACGGTGCTCCGGATGTTTCGCGAGTACGTCGACAAGGTCTCCTCCGAGATCGCCGGATATCAGACGAACGCCACTCCTCTCGGATAGGAGCGGGCCGCCAACGTGACCCGACCGCCCCCCCCGGTCCGACGGACCGGGCCACCGTCCGACCGCGCCGAGCGGAGCCTCCCCCGCTGACGGAGCCGAACGCACGTGCAGTACAAGTGGAAGGTCCTCTCGAATACGACCGTCGCGACCCTGATGGCCGCGATCGACACGAACATCGTCCTGATCTCGCTCCCCACGATCGGACGAGAGTTGCCCGGGACGAGCGCCACCACGCTCCTCTGGATCCTTCTCGGCTACTCGCTCCTCACGGCCGTAGTCCTCCTGAACTTCGGCCGTCTCTCGGACATGTTCGGTCGAGTGCGGCTCTACGTGCTCGGCTTTGCCGTCTTCACCGTCGGCTCGTTGCTCTGCGGGATCTCGGGCACCGGCACCGAGCTCGTCCTCTTCCGCCTCGTGCAGGCGGTCGGTGCCGGGTTTCTCTTCGCCAACTCCGCGGCGATCATCACCGACGCCTTCCCGCCGAACGAACGGGGGCGGGCGCTCGGCATCAACCAGATCTCGATCGTCGTGGGTGCCGTGGCCGGCCTCGTGCTCGGCGGGATCATCACCGCGAGCCCGATCGGCTGGCGGGGGATTTTCTTCGTCAATGTCCCGATCGGCCTCGTGGCCACGCTCCGCGCCCACTGGGACCTAAAGGAGCTGGCCGCCCGCGAGGACCGGCCGACGATCGACTGGGTCGGCAACGTCGCGTTCGCCCTCGGCCTGACCCTCATCCTGGTCGGGGTCACGTTGGGGGCGCTCGGCGACCTCGCGTCCCTTCCGGCGATCCTGATCGCAGTCGCCGGGGGGTTCGTCCTGCTCGCGTTCGTCTGGATCGAGTCGGTCGTGCCGTCGCCCATGCTCGACCTCTCGCTCTTTCGGAACCGGATCTTCTCGACCACGACGACGGCGACGCTGTTGAACTCCCTCGCCCGCGGGGCGTTCACGTTCGTGCTCGTGTTCTACTTGCAGGGCCCGCCGCGGTACCTCGACCCGTTCACGGCCGGACTCTATCTCATCCCCGTCTCCGCGTCGCTCGCGACCTTCGGGCCCGTGAGCGGCTGGCTGTCGGACCGGTACGGGCCGACGTGGTTCACGGTCTTCGGCCTGCTGATCTCGGCGTCCGGGTTCCTCTGGCTCGGGACGATCGGCGCCGACGATACGTTCCTTCAGCTCACGCCGCCGTTGATCCTCGTAGGCGCGGGCATGGGACTGTTCGCCGCTCCGAACCGCGCGACGATGATGACCGCCGTGCCTCCGAACCGTCGGGGGGTCGCGTCCGGCGTCGGCACGACCTTCCTGAACACGGGCTCGACGGTCAGCCTCGGGATCACGCTCGTGATCATGTCCTCGGTCGTGCCGCGGTCGGCGCTCGAGGTGATCCTGACCGGAGGGACGGTCACCGGCGGCGGCGCGATCGCCGCCGGTTTCCTGAACTCGATCCACCTGATCTTCTTCGCGTCGGCCGCGCTCGTCCTGATCTCCCTGATCCCGGTGAGTCTGCGGGGGCGGCCGCCGCCGCCGACCCCGGAGCCGGTCCCGGCGCCCGACGACTGAGCGGCCGCTCAGTCCCGCGGCGCGAGCGCCCGTCCCGCGAGGAAGGTGGCGACCACGAACATCGCGAGGGCCCACGCGAGCAGGCCGAGCAGGTAGATCCCCGGTCCGTACGGATAGTACGCCGAAGCCCCGGCGAACATGTTCTCCCGCAGGACGTTGACCGCGAGGGTCACCGGGTTGTAGGACGCGACGTCCCGGAACCAGGCGGGCATCGTGCCCCACGGGTAGAGGGCCGCCGAGGTCAGGAGCACGGGGAGGTTGATGGCGTTCACGGCCGCGAAGTACGACTGGGGTTGCTCGATCGAGAATCCGATCGCGAGGAACAGCGACGCGAACATCGCCGAGATGATCACGATCGCGAGGACGATCTCGGCGATGCCGACGATCGAGAACGGCGCGGTCACCTCGAGACCGTTCAATCCGAGGTGGCCGACCGCGACCGCGAGACCGATGACGAGGAACGCGAGACCGACCGGCTGGATCATCCCCGCGAGCAGCCGGGAGCCGAAGATCGCGGTCGCCGTCGCGGGGCTGGCCGCCGTACGCTTCAGGATGCCGAACAGTCGGTCGAAAATGACGTTCGCGCCGATGAACAGGGTCGCCGTGACCGCCACGAACCCGGTCATCCCTGCGGAGAAGTACGAGAAGTAGGTCGGCGCGCCCCGCAGCGCGATCAGGAGCTCCGCCTGGCCGTTCGGCTGCGCGGAAAAGAAGGCGCCGATGTTGAACGCCTGACCGAACAAGAGCAGGTAGAGGATCGGCAGCAGCAGCGCGGTGATGATCGCCTGGGGGTTTCGCGCGAGTCGAAGCATCTCGCGCCGGGTGAGCGCGGCGAGCTCGCGGATCATCGCCGGGCCCTCCCGAACGCCTGCTGTACCTGGCCGATACGGACCGCGCGGTCGGTCGCGGTGAGCCCCTCGTCCTCCCGGTACTCACGCCCCGTGAACTCGAGGAACACCTCGTCCAGGCTCGGTCGCTTCAGCGACACGCCGGCGAGGCGGATCCCGCTCTGGTCGCACGCCTCGACCAGCCGCGGGATGAGCTCCTCCCCCCTCGGCACCTTGACCCGGTAGACGTCCTCGAACTTGGCGACCGACACCACGCCGGGGAGACCCTTGAGCACGGTCTCGACCGCCGCCGAACCTCCGTTCGTGAGGCGGACCGTGACCACGTCGCCCCCGAGACGGTCCTTCAACTCCGAAGGGGTCCCGGTCGCGACGATCTTGCCGTGGTCGATGATGGCGATGCGGTCGCAGTACGTGTCGGCCTCGTCGAGGTAGTGCGTGGTGACGAAGACGGTCATGCCCCGGTCCTTGCGCAGCTCGAGCACGTACCGCCAGAATCCGGCCCGCCCTTGCGGGTCGAGCCCGAGCGTCGGCTCGTCCAGGAACAGGACGCTGGGGGAGTGGATGATCCCGACGCCGAGCTCCAGCCGCCGACGCATCCCGCCCGAGTACGTCTTGACCAAGCGGTCCGCGGCGTCGCCGATCTGCATCCGCTCGAGCAGCGAGTCGATCGTCGAGCGCGTGGTCCGGAGGGGGACCCCGAACAGCGCGGCGGCCAGCTCGAGGTTCTCCCGGCCCGTCAGGTCCGGGTCGGCGGTCGATTCCTGAAAGACGAGGCCGATCCGACGCTTGACCTCGTGCGAATACCGCACGACGTCCAGACCCGCGACCGAGGCGCTTCCTCCGGTCAAGCGAAGGTTGCCCGTGAGCATCTGAACGGTCGTGGTCTTCCCGGCCCCGTTGGGACCCAGGAAGCCGTACATTTCGCCCTCGCGCACGGAGAAGCCCACGCCGTCCACGGCGCGGACCTTCCCGGCATAGACCTTGACGAGGTCGGTCGCGGTGATGGGGTCGGTCATGCGGATCGAATCGCCTCAACCGTACGGCCACTTAAAGTTGGAACTCACGCGGGGGGCTCACCGCTCGTTCCGTGCCGCGCCTCCGGACCCGGTAAGGGTTATCGCCGGTCGCCCCGTCGGGCGGCGATGCGCGTCGGGATCCTCGGCAGCGGAATCGTCGGACGAACGTTGGGTAGCGGCTTCGCCGAACACGGGCACGATGTCCGACTCGGGACCCGGACCCCAGGAAAACCCGAGCTCGTCCAATGGGCGGCGAGCACCCGCGGCACCGCCACCGTCGCGACGTTCGCCGAGGCGGCGCGGCACGGGGAGCTCGTCGTCCTCTCGTGTCTCGGCGACGTGAGCTCGGAGGTCCTCAAGCTCGCGGGTCCCACGAACCTCGACGGGAAGACGGTCATCGACACGACCAACCCGCTCGACTTCTCCAGGGGGATGCCGCCCGGGATCTTCGTCGGGTTGAACGACTCGCTCGGGGAGCGACATCAGCGCCAACTCCCGCACGCGCGGGTGGTGAAGTGCTTCAACATCGTTCCCGCTCCGATCATGGTCCGACCGTCGATGCTGACCGCACCCCCGACCATGATGATCGCGGGCGACGACGCCTCGGCGAAGGCGACCGTCGCCTCCGTGCTGAAGGAGTTCGGGTGGGACCCCCCGCTCGACCTCGGCGGGATCGAGAACGCCCGTTGGCTCGAGACGCTCGTTCCCTTGTGGGTGCGGGTCGCGTCGGCGCTCGGCAACTTCAACGTCGCGTTCCGCGCGGTCACGTGACCTCGGAGCGGCCCCGGCCGAAAGCCGCCTCGACCGACCCCGAGGCTTAATCGGCGGGCGGCGCTGCCTCGGACGATGCCACGCCGTCGGCCCGTGCCTCGCCGCCGCGTCCTCGTGCTCGACATCGGAGGGAGCCACGTCAAGGTCGGGTTCTCCGACCGGGACGGCGAGGTCAAGGTCGCTTCCGGCCGGAACCTGACGCCGGAGAAGATGCTCCGGAAGATCGAGCCGGTCCTCCGTCACCAACGCTTCGACCGCGTGTCGGTGGGATATCCGGGCGTCGTCATCCGGGGCCGAATCGTGGGCGAGCCTCCGAATCTGGGCAAGGGATGGGTCGGTTTCGACTTCGACCGCGCCTTCGGATGTCCGACGCGGGTCGTGAACGACGCGGCGATGCAGGCGCTCGGAAGCTATCACGGGGGCCGGATGCTGTTTCTCGGACTCGGTACGGGGCTGGGCACGGCGCTCGTCATTGACGGCCAGCTCGAGCCGATGGAGCTCGCGCACCTCCCGTACAAGAAGGGGAAGACCTACGAACAGTTCGTCGGCGAAGCGGCCCTGCGGCGGCTGGGTCGGAAGAAGTGGCAGAAGGAAGTCCTGGACGTCACCCGACTCCTCACGGCGGCGCTCGAACCCGAGTACATCGTGATGGGCGGAGGGAACGTTCGGAAGCTGAGGGTGCTGCCTCCGCTCACCGAGCGCGGAGACAATCGGAACGCGGTCGTGGGGGGCGTCCGTCTGTGGAAGGGCGCCCTCCCGGGAAGCCCAGCTCGTCCGCCCCGAGACTCAGGGACCGCGTCCCCGGCGCGACGCGGATGAACCTCCCGACGCGGCTCGGTCGACGAACCAGGTCGCCGGCGACGACGGCCGGATCAAGCTCGCGGGATACGCCGTATCGCCCGCCGGGGGCGCGGAGAGGGTTCTCCGGAGCGCGTCGGCCTTGTCGGCTCCGGCCACGAGAAAGCAGACGTCGCGGGCCGAGGAGAGGGCCCGCGGCGTGAGAGTGAGTCGAGGTACGTACGGCGGCTGGCCGGCCCGCCGAACGGCGACGACCGAGCGGCGGCGCTCGCGTGTGGCCGGCGCGCCCGGAAACAGCGACGCGGTGTGCCCGTCCGGCCCGATCCCCAGCAACACCACGTCGAAGCGCGGCTCCGGACCGTCGAGGCGGCCGATCAGACGTGCGTACCGCGCCGCCTCGGCCGAGGGGGGCCGGACCTCGCCCCGGAGCCGCTGCACCCGACGGCGGGAGATCGGAACCCGATGAAGGAACGTCGACCACGCGGAACCGAAATTGCTGTCCGGGCGCGCCGGAGCAACACACCGCTCGTCGGCGAAGTACACCTCGGTGGCGGCCCACGGCAGGGGGCGTCCGAGCGGACCGGCGAGGCGCTCGTAGAGTCCCAACGGGGTGCGGCCGCCCGAGATCACCCACGAAAATCGCCCCCGCTCCTTCACCGCGGCGCGGGCGTTCGCTACGACGCGTCGCGCGAGCGCATCGCTCGCGTCGGCCAGGTCGCGGAAGACCTCGAGCCGGGCCGCTACTCGACGTACCACCGGTGACCCCACTCGCGCACGAGGCTCTCCGCCTCGGCCGGCCCCCAGGACCCCGCCGGATAGAAACTCAACGGCGGCGGTCGGCGGAGAAGCGGGTCGTAGAGCCGCCACGACTCTTC
>JASHUL010000047.1 GCA_030039995.1 Thermoplasmata archaeon | reverse complement strand
TCGCTGTAGCCGGCCCTGCCCGCGGGTCGCTGACGTTAAGGGACCCCGGTCTCCTCGGCCGCCATGCCGAAAACTCCGCCCGCCGCCGGGTCCCCGAAGTTCCTCCGCCGGGGGAAGGTGAAGGAGGTCTACGAGGTCTCGCCGACCGAGCTCGAGTTCCGGTTCACGAACGACATCTCGGTGTTCGACAAGCACATCCCGAGCGAGATCCCGCACAAGGGCGAGACGCTCGCCCGGACCGCGGCGCACTGGTTCGAGGTCTGCGAGCGGCTCGGCGTCCCGCACCACTTCCTCGGGCTGTCGGGCCCCACCACGATGCGGGTGAAGCGCGTCCAGGTGGTCCCGGATCCGAAGACGCTCGGCCCGCACCCGAGGAGCTACCTCGTCCCGCTCGAGCTGATCGTGCGGTACTACCTCGCGGGGTCGATGTGGGACCGGGTGAAAGCCGGTAAGGTCCGCGCGACCGACCTCGGCTTTCCGGCCGGGAAGACGCTCGAGTACGGGGTCCGGCTGCCCCAGCCGCATTTCGAAGTGACGACCAAGCTCGAGCCGGTCGACCGCCTGCTCACGATCCCCGACGCGCTCGCGCTGTCGGGCCTCGATGCGCAGCAGCTCGACGGGATCCGCGAGACGATCCTCAAGGTCGACGTGGCGATGCAGGCGGAGATCGGCCCGCGCGGGCTCCTGCACGTGGACGGGAAGAAGGAGTTCGGGGTCGACGCGGACGGCGCCCTCATGGTCGTCGACACGTTCGGCACCGCCGACGAGGACCGGTTCTGGGACAAGGACGCGTACGAGCGGGGTCGGCAGGTCGACTTCTCCAAGGAGTTCGTCCGGCAGCACTACCGTTCGACCGGCTACTACGACGCGCTGCAGGCGGCGCGCGAAGCGAAGGCGTCCGAGCCGCCGATCCCCCCACTCCCGCCGCTCTTGGTGGACGAGGTGAGCCGCCTCTACACGACCGTCTTCCAGCGGCTCACCGGCGAGCCGTTCGCGGCCGCGACGACGCCGGCCTGAGCCCGGACCGCGGCCCGAGGCCGGGACCTCCGATGGCGTCGTCGCGCCCGCCGCCCGACCACCGGCGCATGCACGAGTCCGTCTGGCACCGGGCCGAGGCGGTCGCGTGGCTGGACGACCCGACGCGCCGAGGTCGGGAGGACCCCGAGACACTGTGGGACCGGACCGGCCTCGCGCCGGGGATGACGGTCGTCGACGTCGGCGCCGGGACCGGGTACTACGACTGGTCCGCGAGCGACCGGGTCGGCGCGACGGGATGCGTCTACGCCGTCGACGTCTCGCCCGAGCTCGTCGCGCTCGTGCGCGAACGGGCGCGGGCCCAGGGCCGGCGGAACGTCCGGGCCGTTCGTTCCCGGCCGGACCGGATCCCGCTGCCCGGGCGCGTCGCGGACCGCGTGCTGCTCGCGAACCTTCTGCACGGGGTCGCGCCGACCACGGTGCGGGAGGCCGTGCGGCTCCTTCGTCCGGGCGGCCGGTTGCTCGACGTCGACTGGGCCAAACGCCCCACGCCGAACGGCCCGCCCGTCGAGCACCGGCTCTCGGCGACCGAGGCACGCCGCGCGCTCGAGGCGTACGGGCTCCGGGCGCTCACCACCGCCCCGCACGGGCCGGAACACTACGTCGTGATCCTCGAGAAACCCGCGGGGCTCCGGTCCCGCTCGCGCGCCGCGCGGCCGTCCTGACCCCACGCAGCGGCGGACCGCGGAGGGGGCCGCATCGCCCACCGTTCCGCGACCCCTCCCGCACGCTTATCCTCCGTCGACAGGTCGTCCCGGCGTGCCGACGAAGAGCCCGAACCGCGCCGCGTCGAGCGCGGACGCGCCGCCGGAACCGAAGCCCGAGATCCCCCTCGAGGAGCTCCCCGGGGTCGGGACGACGACGGCGGAGAAGCTGCGGGAAGCCGGGTACACGGACCTGATGGAGCTCGCCGTCGCCTCGCCGGGCGACGTCGCCGAGGCGGCGGAGATCGGTACCGCGAGCGCCCAGAAGATCATCGGGGAAGCGCGCCGCCGCGCGGACGTCGGGCAGTTCGAGAGCGGCACCACGCTCCTCGCGCGGCGCCAGAAGCTCGGGCGGATCACGACCAACGCGAAGGCGCTCGACGAGCTGCTCGGCGGCGGGGTCGAGACCCAGGCGATCACGGAGTTCTCGGGCGAGTTCGGTTCGGGCAAGACCCAACTCGCGCACCAGATCGCGGTCGACGTGCAGCTCCCGGCCGACCAGGGCGGCCTCCAGGGTGAGGCGGTCTACATCGACACCGAGAGCACGTTCCGCCCCGAGCGGATCGTCGACATGGCGAAGGGGGTCGGCCTCGACCCCGACGCCGCGCTCGCCCGGATCCACGTCGCCCGGGCCTACAATTCGAACCATCAGATGCTGCTCCTGCAGAAGGCGCAGGAGCTCGCGCGCGAGAAGCCGATCCGGCTGCTCGTGGTCGACTCGCTGACGGCACACTTCCGCGCCGAGTACCTCGGCCGCGGCGAGCTCGCGCCGCGCCAGCAGCTCCTCAACAAGCACCTTCACGAGCTCCTGCGCTTCGGCGACGCGTACAACGCGGCGATCGTCGTGACGAACCAGGTCTCCTCCCGCCCGGACATCCTGTTCGGCGACCCGACCCGCCCGATCGGCGGCAACATCGTCGCGCACGCGGCGACGTACCGCGTCTACCTGAGGAAGTCGAAGCCGCCCCGGCGGATCGCGCGGCTGATCGACTCGCCCAACCTGCCCGAAGGCGAGGCGGTCTTCTCGCTCACGACCGAAGGGATCCGCGAGTAGTCCCGCGCCCGACGGCCGCCACCGGTCGCAGCGCGGTCGCCTT
>JASHUL010000046.1 GCA_030039995.1 Thermoplasmata archaeon | reverse complement strand
GTGAGAGGCATAGTCACGATAAATCGGAACTAATATTAATAATATACTGGCCGCTACGGGGGGACGCTCGCTCGCCCCGGGCACCGGTTTGTGGTGAATCACCTAACCGGCGGGGTGCAAGCAACCCTGCACCTTCCACGCCTACTCGTTCAGCCCCAGGCTAGTCTCGTCCCTTTGTAGTCCGCTCAGACCGACGGACTCACTTTTCAGTATCGAAGAAGAATGCGGCTTTCGCCCGAGGAGGCCGCCCCCGTGACGTCATTGAAACCTCCCTCGTGGGCGGGAACGGGGTTCGAAGGTCGTCTTCCAACGCTCGGGGGGAGGCAAGATGTTTATAGTGTATAGTAATTGATAGCGGCATGGCCGTGCGAGCCGAGAGTGCGCTAACGGTGGACGTCAATCTGTCCACGGCAGAGACCGTACAGGCCGTTCTGGAACGGGCGGGTGTTCCGGTCAGCCGCAACTGGATTCTCGCCCGCTTGCGGGAGGCTGGACATTCAACTTCCCGACCTCGATTAAATCGCGTGCTACGCCACTATTTCGACCTCGGTCTCGCCATCGAAGGTTCCAAAGGTGTGCAGTGGACGCACACTAACAGCCCCCAGTTACTCCTCGCCTTGGCTCTGGGCAAGCGCCTTTGAGAACACCACTTGCCGTTTCGGCCGACCTCGGTGACAGTACACTCCGTTGTGCAGCCAAAATTCGACAAGCTCCAGGAGGAGGCGGCCGCCCGCCGCCAACCGGCTAGTTCGATTCAAAAGGCCCTTCGAGTGGCCGTCGCCAGAATCAAGGACGATGGACAGTGGGGGGAAGTGATACCACTCCGATCGATTCCCGCGATCTACGCCCGAAATTTTGGCATTAGGAGTTTGTATTGCGTGGATTTGCCCGCTTTCCACCGACTCTTTTACACGATACGGGACCGGGACGTCATCGTGATCGACCTCGTGAATCACAGAGAATGTGATCAACTGATGGCGCGATAGCCGCGGCGGGGATGGCAGCCGAAGGTCACCCGGGCCCGGCAGTCAAATCTCGAGCAACAAGACCAACTCCGTCGGGAGGGCCGAGCGACGTCGACTAAGCGGCGGTCGATTCGTGCGCGAACGTTCCGGCTGCAAGCGCGATTGCAGCCGCTCGCCCCCTTCGCGAGGTCCCGACCGATGCCGACCGGCTATCCCCGGGACTCCCCGGACGTTTCGAGCCAGAGTGTCTCGCCATACGACCGAAAGTGGGGATCCCCGGTGAGAAGCTTCGCGCCAAGAACGCGAGAGGTAGCCAGTACCAGTGCGTCCGATAGACCAGGAGTCCGCTGACTTCGAGCACGTGCCGACGCTCGAAGATCGGCGAGAGCATGCGCTGCGACAACCGCCAATCGGCCGTCGATAGGAACAATCCTCGACGACTCCGCGATCGACCGGAGCTCGTTTTGGATCTGAGCGTCCGATAGTCCGCTTCGCGCGCCGATCGAAGCGATTTCCGCCAACGCCACTGACGGAGTGAAGCACTCCTCGGCTTCGTTCATTAAGCCCTGAGCGCGACGGCCGACGGGAGTTCCGCGAAAGATCTCCACCCAGGCAAATGTGTCAATAGTGAGAATCAAGGCGATCGTCCTCGGAAAACGGCTTGAGCAGGCCCTTCCCGCTACCGAACGCCCGCGCTAAGACTCGTGCGCGACGCTCGCGGACGAGCTTCCGAATCGTCTCGTCCGCCGTGCGGGTGCCCAACAGCCGGCGCATGTGATCCAGATCCCGTAGGGTCGCGCGAGACACCCTGACCGAAGTCTCCGCCCCACTCACACTCGTTGCATGCAGGCATGCGGATTAAGTCTTTCGGGAAGAGCGAACGGTGAAAAGAGAGCGTTGCGGCAGGTCCTTGGAACACTGCGCAGACCTCTTCTCGGGCGGACCCATCCGCCCGAAAAGTTAGGAATTCGTGCTAGGTGTCACTCGTTGCACTCGGCCCTCAGAGTGGCGTGGGGGAGCTCTTGGGACGGTTGCCGGATTCTCCACCGAACAGGATTGCCAAGATAGAACCGACGATCCCGAGGACGGCCCACCCTTCCATCGCATAGAGGGCCGCGTTACTTTGCCCCGCCAGCAGGAACAACGTGCCGGCGATCGTCGCGCCCAGGGCCGAGAGGGCGGCGAGACCGATGGAGGCCTTGGCGGCGGTCCGATACGGGCGGGCCAGCACTGCGGCCCCATAAACCGCTGCGCCGAGCGTGACGACGGCGAGCCCGATGTGGCTCGCGAGCGTGATCGGGAGGTAGCTGCTTTCGAGGGCGAGGGATCCCCCCACCGCGACGGTGAGCAGGAACAGTACCAGGACGAGGATCCCCCAACGACGCAAAGACCACCCGGGAGGTTCTAGGGGCACAGGCGGGGTAGATGCTGCGGTCATGACTCCGATGCACCCGTGGTGGGGCAGATAACAGTGACCGCCCCGAGAGCATCGGCAACCCGAGCGACCGGAACCTGTGTCTCGGACGCCGTCATTAGGTCGTAGCGGGCAAGGGGCGGACCCCAGTTCTCGCGCACTCCCGTCCGAGCCACTCGATGCTCGATGGAACAGAGGCGCGGCCCGCGGCGCTCGAATCTACGGAGAAGGGTCCTGGATCCGACCGACCGCGTGCCCCCAGTCGATCCAACTTTCTATCGGCGCCGGGACATCGAGCTGCCAGAGGAGGGCGTTCAGCTCCCCTCGATGCTGGAGCTCTTCCTCGACGAGGTGCCAGAGCACATCTCGAATCGGGATGTGACAATCGTGACTCGAACCCCTCCCCGCTTGTCGAAAGATCGTGCGCGCAAGATCCCCCTCGGTGAGTTCCGCCATGACCCGAGTGATCTGAGCCTGAACGTACGCCTCGTCGATCCGCAGCGACCCGACGGTCGTGGGAGCCTTCGGATCGCCTTCTTGCGGCGGAAACTCGAATTTCGCGACTCCCTTCATCCAGAAGTACAACGCGCCCTGGGAGTGCGCGAAGATGTCGAGAAGACTGGGAAAGGAGGCTCCCCGGTCACGCGTGAGCTCCGCGGCCGGCAGTCTTGCGAACGTCTCCAGATATCCGCGACGAGTATGCGCCAGA
>JASHUL010000045.1 GCA_030039995.1 Thermoplasmata archaeon | reverse complement strand
CGGGCGACGGCGTCTGGGTGCAGCAGCTCGGGTGGGCCCAGCCGATGGGCTCGACCACCGCCTTCGGGGGCGAGATCCGGATCGGCTACCGCATCCGCAACGGGAAGCTCGCCGAACCGCTGCGCGGCGGCACCGTCGGGGGACGCCTGTTGGCGCCCACCGACCAGCCGTCGTTCTTCGGGAACCTCACCGCCATCGGACGGACCCCCAAGCTCGTAGCGGGAGTCTCGGTCCCTTCGCTCCTCACCAAGGGGCTGACGGTTTCGGGTGAGGCGGGCGCGTCGGCTAAGGCTTCGACGTGATCTGCAGCAGCACGGTCCGGCAGTTCGCGCACCGCTGACCGGGCAGGCTCGCGGAGAACGTCCCGCCGAACCCGGTGGGAGCGATCACTTCGAGCCCGGTCGGACGGAGCCGGGAAGCCGGATGGTCGTGCGCCCAGAAGAGTCCGGACCCGTTCGACGTCGTCACGTAGCCGTTCTCGAGCGGACCACCGCAGGTGGCGCACTTCCCGTCCGCCATGTTCGCGGCCGCCACGAGGCGGTGGTATCTTTGGTTTTCGCCGGAGCCGAGGGCCCCGGGCGAGGCTCCCGACGATAAGTCTATACTCGAGATTCCGATACTGGAACCGACTCCGTGAGCGGGGCCGATCTCCTCTCCGAAAGGTCGGACGCCACCGCGACCGGCGTCGGCGCTCCCCGGTTCCGATTCTCGGCCCGGGCCCGGTCCTGGACGATCTCGGCCACGATCCTGGTCGTGGTCCTCTTGCTCCTATCGGACCTCCCGCAGGTCGACGCGGCGCCGGCCCCGTCGCACGCTCCCCTCGCCTCGTCGGCCGGCAGTGCCACGCCCGTCGCGCCGGGGGGCACCGCGTCGTTCGAAGGGAGTCCGGCCACCGCCGGGCCACCTGCCGTCGCGAGCCCGTCGCAACTGTGCGAGGAGGGCATCGCGACCGAATGTCCGCGGTCCGGGCTCACGGCGCCCTCCGCCGCGTCGATCGTCCCGGCGGCCGGACGTCCGTCTTCATGGACCAACCTGACCCCCCCGGCCGGCAAGCCGAACCCCACCGAGCGGTACGAGTCCGCGATGGTCTACTATCCGACGGCCAACGACGTCATCCTGTTCGGGGGATACGGGTACAACGCTACCGGAGCGGTGACCTTCCTCGACGATACCTGGACGTACGCGAGCGGGCACTGGAAGCAGCTGATCTCGAACGCGTCCTGCACGGCGACCACCTGCCCGTCGCCGCGGGCGGGGGCCATGCTGGCCTACGACGCCCAGACGCAGTCGCTGATCCTGTTCGGCGGCTACATCACGGTTCCCCTGACGATCTTCGGCGGGATCCGGGTGATCGCGTTCAACGACACCTGGTCGTTCGCGAACGACACCTGGACCAACATCACGACCTCGGCCGGCGCGGCGCCACCGGCGCGCGGGCTCGGGGCCATGAGCTACGACCCGTCGGACAACGACGTCCTGCTGTTCGGGGGCGAGCTCCCGACGCAGAACTCCACCGGTGACACGTGGAAGTTCCAGAGCGGGCAGTGGACTCAGCTGACCCTCACGACGAACCCGGGGAGTCGCGAGCAGATGTCGATGGCCGACTCGCCCACGGGGTACGTGATGCTGTTCGGGGGCCAACAGGCCACGGACAACGGCGTCACCACCTCGATCATCCAGAACAACTGCAACGGCGCGGCGGGGCCGTACATCGGCTGGTGGTTCTACAAGGGCGCCTGGACGCCGATGAACGGCACGTGGTTCGACGCCGGCTATGGGGAGTGCGCTCCGCAGGTGCCGGCCGAGCCGGCGGTGAGCGTGTCGCCCGACGTCATCACGGGCGCCCCGTTCCCGCCGTGCGGACGGATCGACGCCGCCGTAGGATGGAGCCCCAAGAACAATCGCTTCGTGATCTACGGAGGCTACGGCCCGACGGACTACGGGCAGGACGCGTGCCTCGGCGCGGCCGGGCAGCTGAACGACACCTACACCTACGCGCTCTACCCGGGCGGGTACTACCAGTGGAACAACGCGAGCTCGCCCCCTGGCCCTCCGGGCCGGGAGATGATGGGCTCCGCGAGCGACTTCGGGGACGGGTACTTCGAGATCTTCGGTGGGTACAACGATACGACGGGGGCCGTCCTGAACGAGACCTGGCGGTTCTACGAGCTGGTCTATGCCAAGCTGAGCGGGCCGACCGAGATCGACACCGCCCCGGGGAGCCTCAACCTGCTCGGCGACATGTTCACGCTCGACGGCTACGGGGGCACCGGCGATCTCGACTACAAGATCACCTACGAGAAGCTCCGGAACTCGAACGCGCTCTCGGGCACGGCCGGATGCAGCAACATCACGAGCGGGGCCACCGACGTGCTCCCGTACAACGGAACCTGGCAGTTCAACTGCTTCCCGACCTCGAAGTCGTTCAACGTCGACCGGGTCGTCCTGACCGTGATCGACGAGGGGAATAGTTCGCATCCCAAGGCGACCGCCAACTGGACGTTCACGATCATCCCGCCGCAGGCGATCGGGGTCTACTCGGAGTACGTCCAGGACTTTTACCAGAACGTGAACTTCGAGAACACGTTCACGGTCTGGACCGAGGTCGCGGGCGGGGGCGCCCTCTCGGTCGCCGCCTCCATCGGCGGCGCGCCGATCTCCGGGCTCAATCGGAGCGATGGCGGGAAGTTCTGGAACGTCACGCTCAACATGGCGCCGTACGCGCCCGGGACCCAGCTGCACGCCGAGGCCCAGTTCGGCAACTGGACGCTCAACGTGACGGAGACCGTCAC
>JASHUL010000044.1 GCA_030039995.1 Thermoplasmata archaeon | reverse complement strand
GCCGCTGACGTACATGTAATAGAAATGGTCGGACGTGAGGAGCTTCCGCCAGTCCGTCAGGATCGCCGCGTCCCGGGTCTGGCGCACGACGACCCCGACCTTCTTCACGGCCTCGAACGCGGAGCGCTGTAGGTCGTTGCCAAGCCAGGCGCCGAGGTCGCGGTTCTGGTCGGCCCAGCTCATCGTGTAGGGGACCGAAAGCGAGTCCCGCGGGGGCCCGACGATCGCTTCGTCGACGGTCGCCCAACCGAGCCCGGACTCGTGACGGACCGCCTCGGGCAGCGCGCTCAGGAAGTTCAGGATCCCGGTCTGCGCGGAGTGGTGCTCGCCGAACGTCTCGAAGTCCATGAAGAGGCCCACGATCTCGCCGGGCGTCGCCGCGAGCCAGCGCGCGTACTTCTCGGCGGTCAACGGATACTCGCTCCACTCGCGCGACGAGAAGCGGAAGCCGACGTCGTCGCTCAACGGATAGTGCCGGAGCAAGAGCATCACCGTCGGGGCCGGCGCGGCGCAGTATCGGTACGTCGGGGGGTTGCCCCGGAGCGCCCCCTCCCAGCCCTCCGCGAGCATGCCGTGGAACCGCTCGGCTTCGGCGAAACGCGCGAGGTCGTCGGAGTAGGCGAGCTCGGTCATCCGCAGGACCTTCGGGTCGGCGCCGAACTCGCTGCGAAGGAGCGCGCGGTGCATCGCGACCTCCTCGGCGAGTTCGGGAGGCGGCAAGAGGAACGCGAGCGAGTGGTAGTACGTCTCCGCGACGAGGGCACATCGGCCGGTACGGGTGAGCGCCCGCACCCGGTCGAGGACATCCGGCGCGGCCGCGCGGGCCTGTTCCACGAACGTTCCCGTGATCGACAGGCTCAGCCGGAACTCGGGGTGGGAGTCCAGCGCGGACTGGAGGCGGTCGAGGGCGGGCCGGTAGCATCGGTCGGCGATCCCCCGAAAAATGCCGAGATTGCGTTCGGTGTCGAAGTACGATCGGCCCGAGCCGAGGTCGAGGAATCGGAACCGGGCCAATCGCCACGGCTGGTGCATGTGGAGATAGAAGACGATCTTCACGGGCGCCGGCCCCGGGCCGCCATCGCCTCGAGGTAGACCCCGACCGTCTCCCGGGCGCGCTCGGGCCAGCCTTCGCGCAACGCCTCCCAGCGCCCCTGCTCCCCCATCGCGGCCCGAAGCGTCGGATACTCGAGCAGTTCCGCGATCCGGCTCGCGAACTCCTCGGCGTCCCAGAAGTCCACCTGGAACGCACCCGAGGAGATCTCCGCGACACCGCTCGTCTTCGACACGATCGTCGGGACCCCGGCGGCCATCGCTTCGAGCGCGGCGATGCCGAACGGCTCCACGACGGACGGTAGGACGAAGACGGAGCTGCCCTGTAGGAGGAGCTCCCGTTCGTCGTCACTCACCTTACCGAGGAACATCACATGGTCCCCGATCTCGAGGGCGGCCGCCAGGTGGACGAGGCGGGAGTACTCCGGTCCCTCGCCCGCGATGACGAACAAGACGTCCGGGAACTTCGGGACCAGCTGGGCGGCGGCGCGCAGGAACGTGTCGACCCCTTTCATCGCCGCGAGCCGCCCGACGTAGAGGACGACCCGCTTGCGCGGGTCGATCTTCTCCAGGCGCTGGGTCGGCCGGACGGCGTTGTAGATCACGCGAACCTTCGCCGGATCGGCGTGATACCGGTCGATCAGCTGCTGTCGGAGATGGCGGCTGACCGCGATCACCCGAGTGGCGGCGTCGATGCCCGCCTGCTCCCGTGCGAGGATGTGGTCCCACGGGTGGCCGAGCGATCGGTCGTACTCCGTCGAATGGACGGTCATCACGAGCGGCACTCCGAGCCGCTCCGCGAGCGCCCGAGCGCCGATCGTGCCGAACCAGTCGTGCACGTGCACGACGTCGACGGCGCCCAACCCAGGGACCTGCGGGATCCAGGAGTTGTATCCGTCCGTCGCGTCGACGAACGGGCTGTCCGGGCTGCCCCCCGTCCAGTACGCGGGCGGGTACTGGAGCGCCGGCGTCTTGCTCGGCTCTCCCGGGAACCGGAACGTGACGCCCTCGACCGGGGTGAACGGACCCGTGAACGGCGTGAGGAACGTGATCCGATGACCGAGGCGCGTGAGCTCCTTGGAGATCTCGAACGAGTGAACGCCGAGCCCACCGGTGTGGTGCGGCGGCCACTCCCAGCCGACCATCACGATCCGCAGCGCCCGCGGCGACGCGACGGTCCGCACGACTCCCCCATTGCGTCGAAGAGACCGCGTCGTCAACTCGTTGCCGGCGAACTCGTCGAGCGGTTCGGGCGGCGGCACGACCCCCTTCTCTCGGCGGACCCGGGGTTTCCCCCGGCCCTTACCGCCGGCGGCGCGCCGGCGGGTCGCGGCCGACGACGCCTTCCGGCGGGGTTTCGCTTCCTTCGAGCCGGACATTCGCCGTTGGACCTTGCGCCGGACCATCTCGCGCGACGGCGGCAAGACACGCCGCCCTTTTGAAGCAGGCGGCAGCGGACGCGGGTCGGTCAGTATCCGGCGAGAAGTTCCGCGATCGCGGCGACCGGATCGTGCGCGCGGGTGACGGCGCTCGCGACGAGCACCCCCTCGCTGCCGAGCTCGAGCGCCTTCGACACGTCGGCCCGGTCGTGCACTCCGGCACCGCAGAGCACGACGGTGCCGGGCGCGACCCTGCGCACCGCAGCGACCGCGCCGCTCACCAGCTCGGGCCGGGCGGTCGAGACCGACCGGTTGCCTCCGATCAACTCGGGAGGCTCCACCGCGAGGTACCCCGGAGCGGTCGCCGCCGCGCGGCGGGCCGCCGGGACATCACGGGCACACACGACCGCCACCAGACCGAGGGACTCGAGGCGCTCGACGGTCGCCACGATGGCCGCCGACGGCAGCGGATGTTCCGAGTGGTTCACCAAGCTGCCCCACCCGCCGGCGCGTTGGACCGCCTCGGGAGGGATCGAGCCGGTGTGCGCCCCCGCGTCGACCGCATCGACGTGCTGCGCGAGCACGGGGATGGAGACCGATGCGGCGACGCGCCCGACGTCGGGCGCGGCGGGAGCGACCGCCACCGCGACGCCCGCCGCCTGGCCGGCGTCCTCGAGCGCGCGAGCGAGCCGCTCCGCGGCCGGTCCGAGCGCGCTCGGGTACGTCTTGAGGTTCAGGAGGAACAGCGGGCGGCCGAGGGTCGGCCGGTCAGTGCGCGGTCGCGGCACGTGTCCGTTTGGGTCGGGAGCAGATCGCGTACTCGTCTCCGTCGAAGAAGACCTCGCGGTCGGGGTGCTTGCGCTGGAGCTCCGCGATGCGCGTGAGTACGTCTTCGAGCGTAGTCGACTCGTCATTGGGGTCGATCCGCAGGTGGACGGTCTTCTCGGGCCGCCCGTGCGACTGACCCGTACCGGCCATGCAGCACCGAGGACCAACGGTAGGGACCCCGCCTCTAAAAGCGTTCGACAGGTCGCTCGAGGACCCGCGAGCCACCGGCCCGGGCCGGAATCGCCGCGGGGCGGAGGCTCGTTCTTCGAGGAGAACGAACCGCGCCGTTCGCCGTGCGAATCCGAAGCATGCGAAAGAGTAACCCGTATAACCCAGTCGCTCCTCGCCCGCCGTACAGGTGCTGCTCTAACATGGCAGAAGCGCACAGCGAGCCGATGGCAAAGGAAGACGAGTCCCGACTGTCGGAAGCCGAGATCGCGGTCCACTGGAAGGAGGAGGCGGTGTATCGGCCGAGCTCCCGGTTCATTGGCCAGGCGAACCTGTCGGACCCGGCGATCCGGGAGCGGTTCAGCGAGAAGCACTTCCCGGAGTGCTTCCGCGAGTACGCCGACCTGCTGAGCTGGGACAAGTACTGGACGCAGACGCTCGATACCTCGAAGGCCCCGTTCTGGCGGTGGTTCATCGGGGGCCGGTTGAACGCGAGCTACAACTGCGTCGACCGGCATCTCGAGAAGCACCGCAACAAAGCGGCGATCGTCTGGGTCTCGGAGGATGAGAGTGAGCCGGACCAGGTCCTGACGTTCCAAGAACTGTACATCCGGGTCAACGAGATGGCCGCCTACCTCCGCGAGTTCTGCGGTCTCAAGACCGGCGATCGGGTCACGATTCACATGCCGATGGTGCCGGAGCTGCCGATCACGATGCTGGCCTGCGCCCGGCTCGGCGTGATCCACTCGGTCGTGTTCGGTGGATTCAGCGGCGAAGCGTGCGGCGCGCGGATCCACGACTCGCAGAGCCGCGTGCTCGTGACCATGGATGGCTACTATCGCAGCGGCAAGCTGCTCGACCACAAGGTCAACGCCGACATCGCGGTCAAGAAGGCGGAGTCCGACGGAACGAAGGTTG
>JASHUL010000001.1 GCA_030039995.1 Thermoplasmata archaeon | reverse complement strand
CGCGCCATACACGTACTCCATCTTTCTCACTCCGTGGACTTTGGGGGGACCCTCAGTTGCCCGTCAGTTTTCCGACCGCCGCCGCCTCGCGCATCGCCTTCGCGAAGAGCGGCTCGATCGTCTCCTGGGTGACGTATCCGGCCGCGAGGGCGAGCCCGAGCGCTCGCCGGTGGGCTTTGGACACGAGCAGTGGAACGGTGGAGGGGGTCGCGTAGCCGATCTCGAGCGCGAGGCCGAGCGCGCGATGCGCCGCGCGGGCGAGGTCGGCGCGCTGCGCGTCGAGGTCGACGTTCAGCACGGACGGCGGGTAGAACGTCTCGCCGTCGACGACGCCGCGGAGCGTGAGGCCAACCTCGAGCGGGAAGATCTCGAGACGCGTCAGGAGGCCGGCAACCTCGCGGGGGATCGTTCCGCCCGCCTTCACGATCGTGGTCTCCTTCTTGAGCACGACCTTTCCCTTCTCGATCGCGGCCGGGAATCCCGCGTGCTGCAGTTCGCCGACGATCGGCCCCGGCTTGAAGCTCGTCGCTCCGGCAGGGACGACGATGTCGCGCGGAGCCACCTCCCCGCCCCGGGCCGGGGTCGGCGAGCGGGTACGCGCGAGCTCCTGGTAGAGCGCGAACGGATTGCCCTCCGCCGCGAGGATCGCGGTCTGGTCTTCGACGCGGTCGAGCAGCGGTTGGAGGGCCGCCCGCTGGGCGCTCGCTTTCTCGATCGCGTGACGGATCGAGGTGTTCGTCGCGACGCGGATCGGATGGCCCCGCGCCCGCAGCTCGCGGCGCATCGTCTGAAGCGCCGCGGCGGGAACGCCGCGGATGCCCACGACGGCGGTCATCGGACGGGAGAGCAGCACTTGCTGGAGCTCGTCGACCGCGGCGAGACGTTCCGCAGGCACCGAACCGCGACCGGGCATTCGTCCCACCTACCAGAGCCGGACCGCCGGCCCCATCGTCGTCTTCACAAAGACCGATTCGATGTTCGTGCGGCCCCGCTCGAGCTTTCCGACGATACGGTTGAGCACGGCGTCCACGTTCTGAGCGATCTGCTCGGGCTGCATCGCGCGAGTGCCCACGGGGGCGTGGAAGGTCCGGTTCCCCTTCGACCGGATCCGAATCGAGCGCTTCAGCGCATTCACGAGATTCGTGGGGTCGCTCCCCGGCGGCACCGGCCGCGGCATCTTGCCGCGCGGACCGAGGACCGTGCCGAGCCGCTTTCCGATCGTCGGCATGATCGGGGCCTCGGCGAGGAAGAAGTCGATCCCGTTGGCGGCCTTCTTCGCCGCCTTCTTGTCCTTCGCGAACTCGTCGAGCTCGTTCGCCGGGACCACGAGGTCGGCGACCCCGCGCATCTTCTGACAGAGCTCGGGCGAGCCGAACACGGCGACCTTCACGGCCTTCCCCCGACCGTTCGGCAGTTGGACCTCGTCCTCGAGACGGTTCTTCGGGACCGAGAGGTCCAGGTCCTTCAGGTTCACCGACACCTCCACGGTCTCCCCGAAGCCGCGCTCGGGCGCTTTTCCGAGCGCCTCCGTGACGACCTCGAGTGACGGCCGATCGACCATAATCTCCCCGTGGAGCGCGGCCGCCGAGCAGGCTTCGGTAAATAAGCCTTCGCGTGCGCCACCTCGAAAGACGGCTCCGGAATCGCCGGTGCGCGTTACGGAGCGAGCGGTTTCTCGAGCAGCACCATGTCGAGTCCGCCGACCTCGACCCGGCCCACCTGCGCGAACCCGTGGGCCTCGTAGTACCGGTGCAGGCGGGGAGACGAGAACAGAGTGTCGAGGCGAAGCCACCGGCAGCCGCGGTCGCGCGCGCAAGACTCGGCCCAGCCGAGAAGCGCGGTAACGATGGCGCGGCCGGCGAACGCTCGCCGAACGGCGAGCCGATGGACATAGGCTGCGTCGGCCGTCCGCTCTCCCCAGATCCGCACATCGTTCCACTGGAGGGTGATCGTCGCGACGTTCGGCTCGTCCGGAGTATCCGCAAGAAAGACCTCCCCGCGCTCCAAGGCGGGACGAAGCCGTTCGGGGGGAAACGGGACGGGCCACGGGTGCGGGAGGCCTCGCTCCGTCTCCCAGTTCGATGCGTCCGCGAGGATCTCCTGGACCACTCCCAGCTCGTCCGTCCGGGCGGCTCGAACTCTCAGCATGGGCGGCTCCACGATGGACGCGGACGGAACCGGCAGATAAGCCGCTTCGGCACGGGTGGTCCACGGCACCGCGCTCATCACAATCCGGCGGTGGGACGGGCGGCCGCCCGCCCATGATAATATATATAAGGCGCGTCTCGGCGAACGCCGATGCACTATCCAAAGGTCGTGTCCACGTATTGCCCGAAGTGCAAGGTGCACACCGCGCACGACGTGGAGAAAGCGAAGAAGCGGCCCGCGTCCGAAATGAAGTGGGGCCAGCGGCGGTTCCGCCGCGCCACGCGTGGGTACGGCGGTTTCCCCCGGCCCAAGCCGGAGGGTCGCGCCAAGGCGGTCCGCCGCGTCAACCTGCGCTTCCGCTGCAAGAAGTGCTCGTACGTTGTCCAGCCCGCCAGCTGGCGGGCGAGTCAGCTCGAGTTGGTCGAGCACCACTAGGAGAGGGCCCGATGCACGCTCCCGCACCGTTCTGGGTCGTGAAGTGCCCCGACTGCTCCACCGAACAGACGATCTTCAGCCGGCCCGCGACCGTAGTGAACTGCGGGGTGTGCGGCGCGACGCTGGCGACACCGACCGGCGGGCAGGCCAAGCTGCGGGGCGAGCTCGTCCGACCGCTGACGGCGTGAGAGGGGGCCTCGAACCAGCATGCCCCTGCGCGCCGAGTACCCCGAGGAGGGCGACCTCGTCATCGGGACGGTCACTTCCATCCGGAACTTCGGTGCCTTCGTCACGCTCGACGAGTACGGCGGCCGGGAGGCGTTCATCCACCTCTCGGAGGTCGCCACTGGGTGGGTCAAGTACATCCGGGACCACATTCGCGAGGGCCAGAAGATCGTCGCGCGGGTCCTCCGGGTCGACCCGGCGAAGAGCCAGATAGACCTGTCGCTCAAGCGGATCAACGATCACCAGCGTCGGGAGAAGACGCAGCAGTGGAAGAACGAAGGCCGCGCCCTGCGCCTCGTCGAGCAGGTCGCCCAAGCGCTCAAGATCACGGGCGACGCGGCCGGGGACCTTTTCGGAGCCACGCTCGTCGAGCGCTACGGTTCGATCTTCGCGGCGTTCGAGGTCGCCTCCGCCGATGCCAAGCGGTTCCAGCAGGAGAACGAGAAGGCCCCGTGGGTCACCGCCTTCCTCAAGGTCGCTCGCGAGAACATCGTCCCCCCGCAGGTGACGATCCTCGGTACGCTCGAGGTTTCCGACCCGACGCCGGACGGCGTTGACCACGTGCGGGCCGCGTTGCACGCGGCCGAGGAGGTCGACCCGAGCGCCGTGGAAGTGCACTACGTGGGCGCGCCCCGATACCGACTGCGGGTGGTCGCGAGCCAGTACAAACAGGCCGAAGAGACGCTGAAGCGGGCGACCGACGCGGCGCTCCGGTCGATCAAGGCCGCGGGTGGGCAGGGGACGTTCACTCGCGCATGACCGAGACGTTGCTGCACGTGTGCCGGGACTGCGGGCGCTACACGTTGCGGGGTGTCTGCCCCGAGTGCGGAGGACCCACGCGTACCCCGCATCCCGCCCGATTCAACCCGACGGACCGGTACGGAAAATACCGGCGCCTTCTGCTCGAAGCGAGCCGTCCGTCGGCGCCGGCGGGAAGGTGATCGGAGTGTCGGCAGCGATGCACCGGATCAAGGTCGTGAACGACGTCAGCGACCTCGTCTCGATCCTCCGAGCGGTCGACTCGCCGCTCAAACTCCGTCTCGTCCAGCGTCTCGGCGAGAACTGGCTCACCGGCGAGGACGTGGAACGGGAGTTCGGCAAGGAAGGGATCAAGGCGCTCGCGTTCTTCGAGAAGTTGCGGTTGATCGACACGCGCTGGGTCGCGCGCGAAGGCCGACGGCAGCCCGACAAGAGCTACCACTTCTACTATTCGACGATCAATATCAACACCACGTCGCCGCTCGCCGAGGTATCGGAGATCCTCGCCATCGCGATGATGAGCCCGAAGGACTACGCGAAGATCGAGCAACGGATCTTCGACGCGGTCGGGACAGAGGGGCGTTTCTTCTCCGATGTCGCCGAGGAACTCGGGATGTCCCCGACCCGTCTCAAGGGACTCGTGAAGCGGTCGGACAAGCTGGAGTACCGTGGCCACCGGATCGAGCGATTCCAGGCGGACGAGACGCCGTAGACGGCGCCCTCGCGTCTCCGTACTGCGGGTCGGCCATCGCGCCGGGCGGGACCCGCGACTCACGACCCACCTCGCCTTGGCCGCACGGGCCCTCGGAGCGGACCGGATGTATCTCGAACCGGCCGACCCGGGGCTCGCGGAGCGGATCGAGCGAGTCGCGAGCGCTTGGGGTGGGTCGTTTCGGGTGGAAGGGGTGACGGATTGGCGCCGGGTCGTCCGGGAGTTTCCCGGGCGGGTCGTACATCTGACGATGTACGGGGAGCCCTTGGAGCGGGTGATGCCGAGGCTGCGCGCTTCCGCCAGGCTGCTGATCGTGGTGGGAGGGGCCAAGGTCCCGCCCGAGTTGTACCGTATCTCCGACGTGAACGTGGCGGTCGGGCCTCAGCCGCACAGCGAGGTCGCGGCCGTCGCGGTCGTCCTCGACCGATTGCTGGGTCTACCGAAGTCCGGGGCCTTCGCGGGAGCGCGACAACGGATCGTCCCCCGGTCGCGGGGGAAAACGGTCGTGCCTTCGGGAGGGCGGTCGTGACGGAGGACCTTCCTCCCATCCCAGCGTCGACGCTCCCCGTGGCGGCGCGAGCGCCGGGGAAGTGCATCGTCTTCGGAGAGCACGCGGTCGTGCACGGAGCTCCCGAGCTCCTGTTCGCGCTCGACCTGGAAACTCAGGTATTCGTCCGACCGTCGGAGACGACTCGGCTGAACGGCGACCCCCACGCCGGCGACACGAACCCGTACTTCGCCCGGGCGCTCGCCTCGCTCTGGCCCGACGGCTCTCCGATCGACGTCCGGGCGGTCTCGCGCATCCCTCGCGCCGCGGGGCTCGGTTCGTCCGCCGCTTTCGCGGCCGCGTTGACCGCCGCGCTCGGGTCTGCGACCGGCGGCATCGACCGCCCGACGCTCGCCCGCCGCAGTTTCGCGGTCGAACGGGGAGCGCAGGGGGTCGGCAGTCCGGGGGACACGACGGCGGTCGTGGGTGGGGGATTCCTGGCGCTGAACGGGGGACCGGGGACCCCGCTGTGGACCGTCGAGGACGGTGCACGGACCTGGGAAGTGCGGCGGGTGACGGACCCGGGCTGGAACTGGGTGGTCGCCCACTCGGGGATTCCTCGCTCGACCGCCACCGCGGTGCGTGCGGTCGGCGAACGGCTCTCCCTCCCGGACGGGCCGGCGTTGCTCGCGCGGTTCCGCGAAGTCGCCGAGAGCGGAACTCGAGCGGTGGAGCGGGCCGATCGCGCCGACGTAGCGCGGTTGCTCGTCGAGAACCAGGAACTGCTCCGCGATGTCGGTGTGTCGCATCCTCGGATCGAGGAGCTCCTGCGCGCCGCCGCGCCGGCGGCGGAGGGCGCGAAGCTCACGGGGGCCGGTGCGGGGGGCTCGATCGTCGCCCTGCCAAAGGACGGCAAAGAGACCGAGCTCGTCCGTCGACTCGCTCGCGCGGGCGGCCTTCCGTTCGTGGTTCGCCCGTCTCCGGACGGGGCCCGACTGCTGGACCCGGTATCCCCGGGCTAGCGCGGCCCCGCTCCGTCACTTCCGCGCGACGATCCGGATCACCGAGTTCGGTTCGACCGGGTGGTCCGCCGCGAGCGCCCGATGCGTGCGACCGTCGATGGCGCGAACGAAGTTCCGCCCCAGGTCGGTGTGTACCCGGTACGCGACCTCGCTCGCCGGCGTTCCGGCCGGGACGAGGAGCGCGTCCGGAAGTACGCGTCCCCGTCCGTCGGTCCAATGGGTCTCGTCTTCGACCGGGAAGACCACGATCTGGTGCAGGCGGTCGAAGACCATCGTTTCGAGCGCCGACTGGACCCCGGTCGTTCCCCACCGGGCGAGGATCTGCTGGATCTCGTCGAGCGCCTTGCGTTGCCCCGGGGAGAGCCGTTCCGGCTCCCGCACCTGGAAGGCGGAGTCTCCGGGAGCGTACTCGACGAGTCCTGCCCGCGCGGCGCGCCGAAGCGTCAGCTCCGCCTCAGCCGAGCATGGGACGGTCGGGATCGGTCCGTCCTTCTCGGCGAGCGCGCGGGCCGTCTCGGGGGTGGAACGGTCGCATTTGTTCGCGGCGACGACGCGGGGCTTCGCGACCCGCAGGAGCTCCCGAGCGAGCGCCACTCGTTCCGGTTCGGTCCATCGAGCCGGATGTTGTCGGTCGACCGGTACGGTTCGAAGCGCCGCCGAGATCGCGGAGGGTGCGATGGAAAGCCCCGTCAGTCGCTGCATCAGGAACTCCTCGACCTTCTTCCCGTCGAGCTCCGTCGACCGTGCGTGCCGCGCGAAGTCTCGGGAAAGGATCTCCGCCACCCAGGCGACGAGCTCCTCCTCGAGCCATGCGACCTCCTCGGACGGGTCGTGCGACCCCGGGGCCACGGTCCGGCCCTCCGAGTCGGTGGCGCCCGAGAGGTCGACGATTTGGACGAAACCGTCCGCCGCCCTCAGGTCGTCGAGGAATTGGTGGCCGAGGCCCTTACCGGCGTGCGCCCCGGGCACGAGTCCGGGAACGTCGATGAGATTGACGGGAATCCACCGAACTCCGTGGACGCACTTCGCGTTCCCCGGGGTACACGGCGTCCCCTTCTCGCCGTGGGGACACTTCGCGCGCACGGCGCCGACTCCGCGGTTCGGCACCGTCGTCGTGAACGGGTACGGCGCCATCGGGGCGTCGAGCAGCGTCAACGCGTTGAAGAACGTCGACTTCCCGACGTTCGGCTTTCCGACGACGCCGACCTCCACGATCCGCTCTCCCGTCGGTCGCCTACGTCGAGTAGTCGGGGTTGACCTCGGCGACACCGAGGGCGTGGTTGACCGCCAGCGCGAGCGCGAAGAGGAGGTCGCTCAGGCGGTTGGTCCACTGGAGCAGCTCCGGACGCTGGGGGGCCTCCCGATGGAGGGTCCACAGCTCCCGTTCCGCCCGCCGGGCTACGGTGCGCGCGACATGAAGTTGGGCGGCGCTGGGCGAGCCCCGAGGGAGGACGAACGCTCGGAGTTCAGGGTGCATCGCGTCGAATCGATCGATGTCCGACTCGAGTCGAGCGACGTGCCGGCTCTCGATACGGACCGCCGGAGGCTTGCCGCCGGGCGCAGCCGCGAGTTCGGTCTGAGCGATGTACAGCTCGTGTTCGAGTCGCAGCACCGTCGCACGGATCTCGGAGAGTGACTCCGGCAAACCCGCCGACACGAGCCCGAGGTGGGCGCCGAGTTCGTCGAACGTGCCGTAGGCGCGGATGCGCGCGGAGTCCTTGTCTACGCGCGCGCCACCGGCGAGACCCGTGGTACCTCGGTCGCCGGTCCGGGTGTAGAGGCGCGGGATATTCTCATCTCCGGCCGCCACGGCAGCGCGTCCAACGGAGAGCTCAGACCGTGAACGGGGCAGTATGAGATGTGCAGCACCTCATTATGCTTGGCGTCCTGACGGCACAGTCGGCAGATGAACCCGCTCCGCGC
>JASHUL010000043.1 GCA_030039995.1 Thermoplasmata archaeon | reverse complement strand
TACTCGCCGACCGAACCCGACGACATGTGGAAACTGATGTGGAGCGACCGCTACGACTCGGTCGACACGGTGATCTTCGGTCGACGGGCGTTCGAGGGGCACGTTCGGGTGCATCGACTCGAAGCCCGCAAGCCCGACGACCCGTGGTACATGTTCGACTACTCCCGGTACCTGGACCGGGTCCAGAAGGTCGTGCTATCGCACACGCTCCACGAGAGCGACTGGAAGAACACCCGATTCATGTCGGGCCCGCTCGAGGAGATCGTCGCGCAGCTGAAGAGCGAGCCGGGAAAGCACATCATGGTGGACGGCGGACCCGCCCTCGTGATGGACTTCCTGGAGAAGGGGCTCGCGGACGACTACCGGATCGCCGTCTGGCCGGTCGTCTACGGCCGCGGCGCCGCTTATTGGCCGAAGCTCAAGGACCAGCGCACTCTCCGCTTGCTCTCGGCCAAGACGATGCCGTTCGGAGAGCTCGTGCTGCATTACGAAGCCGTGCGGTAGCGCGAGGGAGCGGGTCGCCGAGGCGGACGGGGCGCCCGAGAAACTGCCGGCCGCCGCGCGTCCCCCGTGCACCGTGCCCGCGATCCCGGGCGGGGCGGACCTAGTACTCGCCCGAGAGCCGGGTCGAAGCGGTGAGGTTGATGAGCGGCCCGGACAGAAGGTTCGCGTTGCTGACCATCGCCAGCGCCCCCGTGTCCGTCCGGATCACGACCTCGATCAAGCCGAGGCCCACCACCGTGCCCTTCACCCCGCTGAACTGGACCTGGTCTCCGAGGTGCAAGAAGCGGTTCCGGATCAGAATGAAGCCGGCGATGATGTTCTGGAGCGTGGTCTGCAATGCGAGCGTGATCGCCACCCCCGCGATCGCGGACAGCGTCAGGGCCGAAAGGATGCTGTAGGAGCTGAGGGTGACGGCCGAGCCGCCGACGACGATCGCGACCCAGATACAGGTGATCGTCACGCGGAGCGAGTGGACGCGGAGCGGCGGCCATCCGTGCCCCCGCGCTTCATCGCCGGCCCACCGGGCGAGGACGATCCCTACGACCGCGGGCAAGACGATGGCCAGCAAGATGTCGAGAGCGAGCTGCTCGGAGATCCACACGGCCGCTCCGCCCGAATCCACGCCCCCCTCCTGAAGTCTTCGAACCCGTCTCCGGCGCACCGGCCGATCGCGTCCCGTCGCCCGGGGAGGAGCCGGGCCGGTCCGGCCCGAGGGAAGGGCACCCGCGACGCGCGTGTCGAGGGCAACCTCACGGTTCGCGAATGGTCCGCGCCCCGGGGCTAAATAGGACTCTCCCGATGTCGACGCATGGCCGCCAAGTCCCCGTCGAGCCGTGAGGCACGATTCGCGAAAGCCGTACTTTCTCAGAACCTTCGGGTCCGACCCGGAGAGAACGTCATCATCGAGGGGTGGGACCGGTTGCTCCCGTGGGCCACCGCCCTCGCCCGCGAGGCGCGTCGGCTCAAGGCCCATCCGTTGGTGCTCTACGACAACGACGATTCGTTCTGGGAGTCGGTCGACGCCCATGAGGACGACGTCCTCGGCGCGGCGCCGGCGCATGAGTGGGCGGCGCTCGGGAAGACGAACGTCTACATCCACATGTGGAACGCGGGCGACCGGATCCGCATGGAAGCGCTCGACCCGGGTCGCGCGGACAAGATCTTCGGATGGAACCCGGCCTGGTACAAAGCGGCCTCCAAGGCGGGCCTCCGGGGGAGCCGGCTCGACATCGGCCGCCCGTTCCCGAATCTCGCCAAGGCCTACGACGTCGACCTCGCGAAGTGGATGGACCAACTGGTCGACGCGACCATGGTCGACCCGGACGCGCTCGCCGCGGCGGGCCGCCCGCTCGCCCGCGCGCTCGAACGTGGTCGTCGCGTGCGCATCTTCGACGACCACGGTACCGACCTGACGCTCGGTCTCAAACACCGGGAGGCGCGGGTGGACATCGGCCGGGTCTCGAAGAAGGACCAGCGCACCCCGTTCGGTATGCTGAGCCTGCTACCGGCGGGAGTCGTCCGAGTCGCCCTCGACGAGTCGGTCGCGGAGGGCACGATCGTGGCCAATCGCTCGAGCTACAACGAGGTCGGCATGTCGACGGGGGGTCGGTTCGAATTCCGCCACGGACGTCTCGTGCGACACCACTTCGACGAGGGGGCCTCGTTCTTCGACAAACCGTACGCCAAGGGTGGGAAGGGGCGGGACCGGCCCGGATATCTCGCCATCGGGTTGAACCCCAAGCTCCACAACACGCCGCAGATGGAAGACCGGGAGGCCGGGGCGATCACGGTGGCGGTCGGGAACAACGCGTTCACCCCCGGCGGGAAGAACACGGCCAAATTCACCGGGATCGTGGTCAACGTCGGCGCTCGAGTCGAGGTCGACGGGAAGCCGCTGCGGCTTCCCCGTTGACGGCGGGTGGTCCCCCAGCCGGCTTCGGCCCGCCGCCTCCGACGATCGCTCCAGGGGACGTTAAGGGAGACCGCCCCGTCCCGGAGTTCCCTCCGGGATGTCCGTCCGAGCGCCGTCCGCAGTTCCCCCGTCCGCGATGGTCTCGTCCCAGTCGCTCGCGCGGATGCGCAACCACACCTGGACCGGCCTGCGGCTGATGGTGATCGGCTTCCTGTTGTTCTGGGTCCCGTACATCTCCTACGTCGGGGCACTGTTGCTGCTCGGCGGGGTGATGTTCCTGTGGTTCGGACGTCGCGCGTTCGCGGAGTCGCACCGTCGGTGGGTCGCTCGGGGCACGGTACTCCTCTTGCTGGGGCTGATCGGCTTGCTCACAGTCGAGGTCTTGTTCGACCTCCGGCTGAGCTCCCTGACGGCCCAGTCCGGATTGTCGGCGTCCACGGCGCTGGCGATCCTCCAGCAAGACCTGGATTTCTTCGTCCTCGGCACGTTCGCGTTCACGGTGGTCTGCGCGCTCGGGTTCGTCGCGCTACCGTACGGTCGGGCCGACGGGCTCTCGCGGGGCATCTTGTGGGCGGCCTTCGGCGCCTCCTTCGTACTCAGCGTCGTCGAGTTCTCCACCATCTGGAGCGAGTTCACCGCCGTGATCACGGACGCACAGATGGGCGTCGTGAACACCACCCCGCTGACCGATATCCAGGGCCAGTTGCTCTGGTTCAGCATCTTCTCCGTCGTCCCGTATGCCCTGTTCGCCTGGGGGTACCTTCGCGTGCGCTCTCGACTGTTTCCGGGAGGAAAGAAGGCAGCCCGGACGTCAATCTATCGGGACCTGGGAACGGGCTAGGCGAAGGTCGCCCCACGGGTCGGTGGGAGCGCTCCGGAGACGATCGGAGGCGGCGATCGACAGGCGCTCGAGGAACCTCTCAGCCCGGGTCGGCCGGGAACCCGGGGCACACCTTTTGACGGGGGATCCGCTCGACGCGGGGCGTGACGAAGTGCGACGGTAGGCCGGTCGCCCACAAGTGGCCCGCGTACTACCGATGGACCTCGAAGCGGCCGCCGCGCGACCTCCTTCTCCAGGTCCTAAATCACGTCGAGTGGGAGCGGAAGTCGCCGGGGAACCGGAGAGCGATCGAGATCGGATTCGGCGCCGGGAACGACACGCTCGAACTGCTCCGACGGGGCTGGCAGGTGTTGGCCATCGACGCGGAGAGTTCGGCCGCGGAGTTCCTCGCCCGACGGGTTCCGCCCCGATGGCGGTCGCGCCTGACGACACTCGTCGCACCGATGGAGGGACTCCGGTTTCCTCCGACCGACCTCGTGTACGCGAGCTTCTCGCTCCCGTTCTGCGACCCTGACCGCTTCCCGGAGTTGTGGACGAACGTTCGGCGCGCCGTCCGGCCGGGAGGCCACGTGGCGGTCGTGCTGTTCGGCGATCGAGACGAGTGGCGGGGGGAACGGCGGTTCTCGTTCCATAGCCGCCGACAGATCGCCGGGTTGTCCCGCGGCTGGAAGCTCGAGCTACTGCGCGAGACCGTCGAGGACGGCCGTTCGTTCGAGGGCCCCAAGCACTGGCACTTCTTCGAAGTGATCCTCGAACGGCCGGGTCGGCGCCGCGGCCGATAGCCGCGGCGACCTGTCCGGCTTCGTCTCAGTACGCGTTCCGGTCGTACTTTTCCGGGTCCGCGCCGGGGGAATCGTAGACTTCAATCTGGTTGTTGTCCGGGTCCCGGAAGTACGCGACGCGGAAGTTCGGGGTCGACAACATCGGTCCGTCATAGTGCTTCATCTTCTCGGGAGCGATCCCCTGGGCGGCCAGTTTCGCGAGGAATCGATCGAGGTCATCCACGCGGAACCCGAGATGGTCCCAGCCCTCGCCGGGCACGTAGGGGACCGCGTACGGGTTGCCTTCGGGGTAGTAGTTCAACTCGATGCGGAGGCCGGAGTGAGGGTCCACCAGCATCACGCCGGTCGCCTCCTTCGGGTTCTCGGGGGGCACCTGGCTTCCCGGATGCAACACGAGTCCGAAGGTCCGCATGTAGAAGTCGATCGATTTCGGGAGGTCCGTCACCCGAATCCCGTAGTAGCTCAGGTACATGGGGACGGCACCGAGCGTGGTTACTTAATCCGGGCCGGGACGGCGCTGAACGGTTCGCCCGGTGGACCGTTCCGTGGTCTCCCGTTCAAGGTAAAGTAACCGCGAGAGCCCTCGGGATCCGCGCGATGTCCGCCACCGACCCCCCGGTCGCCCGACCTCGGTTCCGGGAGCCCCAGGTCAACATCTACTCGGCGGCCATCGACAAGTCGATTCACTTCTACCGCGACGTCCTAGGGTTCCCCGAGACGTTTCGAACCCCGGCGCAAGGCTCCCCCGACCACGTCGAGCTACGCGTCGGTCCGATGTCGTGGGGGATCGCGACCTTCGAAGCCCTCGAGAAGCATCACGGGATCGCGACGCGCCCGGGTCCCCCGCGGGGGGAGCTCGCGTTGTGGGTGGACGATGTCGACTCGGCGTTCGCCTGGATGGTGGCCCGCGGCGTCCCGCCCGAACGGGAGCCCGAGAACTTTGGCAACGACCGGTACACCCTTCGCGACGCGCGTCTTCGGGATCCCGACGGGAATCGGGTGGTGGTCTTCACGCGCGTCGCCGACGGCCCGACCGGTCCGAGCGCGGCGGGGACGACCCCGAGGTTCTCCGACCCTCTCTTCAATCTCTACGTGGAGGATGTCGACCGTTCGCTACGACTCTATCGGGACGCGCTCGGGTTCACGGAGACGTTCCGAACTCCGAGGGAGGGCCCGCCCGAGCATGTGGAAGTCAAGCTCGGCGACCTCTGCCTCGGGATCTCCACGGTCGAGGCGTTGCGGCGCGTGCACGGGCTCGCCGGGGGCGGCGGTCCTCCTCGCAGCGAGGTCGTGCTCTGGGTCGACGACGCGGACACGGCCCACTCGTGGCTGACCTCCCGAGGTTACCCCTCGATGAGCCGCCCCCATGACTTCGCCCGAGTCCTCCGGTCCGGCTGGATCGCGGATCCCGAC
>JASHUL010000042.1 GCA_030039995.1 Thermoplasmata archaeon | reverse complement strand
GCTGCGGAATCGCGACGCGCTCCGTACGACCGCACCGCCGAGCCCCTCTGGAGTACCCCGCGCGGGCGCTCGGAGCCCAGGATGTTAACCCTGTAACATCGGGTATTTTGTATCAATACTCCGAATGAGGCGAGATGGGCAAAGGATCCGGAACTAAGGAGAGCCCGTGGAGTCTCAAGACTCCTAGTGGACTCTCGTCCTTTCAAGCGTACCGGGAGGAACAAGCGTCACCGCCCCTGCTCGTGGTCACGGTCGGCAGTACGACCCTACAGTACCAGCTCCGTTGCCTCGAGGACCTTCGTTCGATGCTGAAAACTCGCGGCGACTGGATGGCTCTTGGCAGCGCGGACGAGCAGAAACCCGCCGCTCCCGGAACGGTTGAAGCGTGGGCGCGCGCTTCGGACAATCCGGTGGGGGGATGGTACGGCGTCAAGAAGGGACTGAGGGGGCGCTTCGCGAACTACGTCCCCCCAGTGATGGAAGCGCTCGGCTGGGCCGAGGTGGAACACCAGCCAAAGAACAACCGGATGCGCGCAAAGTAGATCGCGCTCCGAGCCACGATCCGTGGCGCAGCCGAGCGAGCCATCTTCCGAAGCGGTTGCAAGGCCACTTACACCGCGGGGACACGCCTCGTCGGCCGCAGACAATGCAACGTCCGCCGGTGCGGGGCCGCGGGTCACTTCATGGCGAGAACGGTTTGGTAGGTCCACCAAAACGGCCTTCGTGCGTGACCGAGCGTCTCGGAAGCGATCCTCGTGAAGCGCGTCCATTCCCGAGCGCGGCGACCCTTCGCGGTGCCAAGTCGGGCGGCGACGGCGCCCAAGCTCGTGGCGAGGTCGATGATGCGCTTCGCGTCGCCGGTCTCTCGCCCCTCCATCGCCGCGCTCCGGACCCAGCGAAACCGGCCGCTCCTGTGAAGGTTCCTGAGGTAGGTCTCCGTCTCGGGCCGGCGCGGGGTCAATCCGGCCCAGTCGAGCACGGTGTCGAACGCGTCATCCAGCCGGGGGTCGACGATCGGAGGGAGGACGTAGTCGTAGGCGGCGAACAGCGCTCCCCGTCGCATGATTCGAGCGATCTCGGCGATCGTTGCCCTCGCGTTCATCCAGTGAAAGGACTGCGAGCAGGTCACGATGTCCGCCGATCCGGACCTGAGGCCGGTCGCGTCGGCCGAGGCCAATCGATAGGCGACGTTCGCCGCCGGCCGTGGGTGCGTCAGCATTGTCGGGTTGTTCTCGACTCCCACGACCCGGGACGCGTACGGAGCCCACACGACTGTGGATAAGCCCGTGCCGGAACCCAGGTCGACCACGACACGGGGGGAGCGACCGCCGGACAGCTGCGAAAGCAGCCCGACCAGGTTTTTCGGAGGCTTCGGACGAACCCGATCGTACAACGCTACGAACGAAGTCTGGGCGTACGGGCTGTCGGCCGGGAATCGGGAGGCTACCGACCGGGCCAGCGTCCTTCGACCGCTCGTTTGGCTGCGCACGCTCATGACCGAACAGTGCGGCGTGCGTATGGACGTTGGCCCCTACGACCGCGGGTCGGAGGAGCGGTCGTGGCCGCAGGACGCTCCCGAATCGGGTTCACCGGTCAGGCTTCCGGGGCCGGAGAGGATTTCGTAATCCCTAAACCGCGCGCGCCTCTCGGTGACCCACCGAGTATGAGCGCTGTATCTCGACTTCTCGCGGCCCGGGTTCACCGGTCCGCGATCGTTGTCGATACTCACGCCGATACCCCACAGCGCCTGCTCGACGCTCACTACGATCTCGCGGACCCGCGGCGCGGTGGAGACCTCGATCTCGACTCCGTTCGTCGGGGGAATCTGACGGCCGAATTCTTCTCCATCTGGGTCGAGCCGGCCCTCTACAAGGGCGAGTACGCCCGACGTACGCTGGAGCTGATCGACGCGGTGAAGCACCAGGTGGTCCGGCACTCGGATCGGATCGTGTTCGCGGACTCTTCCGAAGGGATCCGACGGGCTCACCGGGAGGGGAAGTTCGCGGCCTTGATGGGGATCGAGGGCGGCCACTCGATCGAGAACTCGCTGGGGCTCCTGCGGCAGTACTACGAGCTCGGAGTTCGTTACATGACCCTGACCTGGTCGAATTCGAACGGCTGGGCCGACTCTTCTGGCGACGTCAACGATCGTCGCATCCGTCACACCGCCGGCGGGCTGAGCCGGTTCGGCAAGGAGGTCGTTCTCGAGATGAATCGCTTGGGTATGATG
This sequence comes from Thermoplasmata archaeon, assembly GCA_030039995.1. GTDB lineage: Archaea > Thermoplasmatota > Thermoplasmata > Lutacidiplasmatales > UBA184 > Lutacidiplasma. The sequence goes on along the minus strand of JASHUL010000042.1, from coordinate 1,280 downwards.
GTCGACATCTCCCACGTCTCCGACCGGACCTTCTATCGCGCGCAGGCCGTCAGCCGAGCACCGGTCTTCGCCTCTCATTCCTCGGCACGCGCGCTGTGCGACCACCCTCGTAACATGACCGACGACATGCTCCTCGCGGTGGCCCGCTCCGGCGGGCCGCGGTCGGAGGGGGGCGTGGTTCAGGTCAACTTCTTTTCCGGATTCATCTCGCAACCGTACCGGGACGCGTTGAGAACGCTCAAGCCCGAGGCCGACCGGCGGGTTCGCTCCGCTCGGCGGCGAGCGAAGCGCCGGGGCCAGGTCTTCTCTCACGAGGAGTTGGAGCGGATCCGCCGACAGCTCGCGAGGAAGATCCCGCGCCCGCCGCTGTCCGTAGTGATCGACCACATCGACCACATCGCCGAAGTCGCCGGGGTCGACCATGTCGGCCTGGGCTCGGATTTCGATGGGGTGGGTGGTCAGCTCCCCGACGGCCTCGATTCCCCGGCGGACCTGCCGAAGGTCACGAGCGCCCTGCTCGATCGAGGATACTCCCCCAGAGACTGTCACAAGATCCTTGGGGGGAATCTGCTGCGCGTCTTCCGCGAGGTCGAGCTCGTAGGACAGACGATGCGCACCCGGTCGCCCACGGGAGGGCGATGAGCGCCGACCGGAAGCCCCGATTGCCCAAGCCCCTCCCCCGGGTCGCCAGCCCCCTCCTAGAGGCGTTCCGGCGCAAGACCCTCCACCAGCCCCCGCGAGCGGTCGGCGCAGAGTGGACGGCGCTCGCGGCCGCGTCCCTCCCGCTGGTCGAGTCGATTCCCGGGAGCGAGGAGAGCCTCCGGGTAACGTTCGTCTGGCGCCCCGGAAAAAAGCTGACCTCCCCGTCGCTCTACAGTCCGGTCGCCAACCTTCTGGAGGGTGAGACCTCACTGTTGCCCGTACCGGGCACCGGAGTATGGTACCGTTCGTTCGTGCTTCCCCGCACGACACGAGCGACCTACGCGTTCTCACCTCGCCCGGCACCGAGATCGCTCGAGGCCGGGAGCTGGACCGAGTACATTCGCTCGATCGGTCCCGACCCTCACAATCCCGCCCGCCTCACGGCCATGAAGGATCCGGACGACCCGGAAGACGTGGCGGTCGGGGTCTCCGTGATCGCCCTTCCCGGCGCACCCACCGAGCCGTGGGCCGAGATCCGGGAACCGACACGTTGGAAGGTCGATAGCGAGCGGCTCCCGAGTGAGAGTCTCCAGGGCTCGCGCCGGGTTTGGGTGTTCACGCCGCCGGACTTCAATCCC
>JASHUL010000041.1 GCA_030039995.1 Thermoplasmata archaeon | reverse complement strand
CGGGGGGATCGGTGCGTCACCGAACGTGACCGTGAACTCGTACCGCTCGACCTGCTCCAGCTCGACCGGATCCTCGTCCGCGGCCATCGACGCCGTGACAACGTCGCGGCTACATGAGCCGGGCCGCGTCCGGGAGGGAGACGGGAAGAAGCCGGTCGGGTGTCCGGGACGGATGGCGCTCGACGGCAAGGTCGTGCTGGTGGTGGGTGTCGGCGGAGGGCTGGGCAGCGCGGTCGTGTCGCTCCTCGCGGCGGAGGGTGCGACGGTCGTCGGCGTGGCCCGAGGGAACAGCACGCTCGACCGGCTCGCGAGCCATGCCCGCGAGCGCGGCTGGAAGTTCACCGGAGCGACCGCGGACGTCGGCGAGCAGCGCGATGTCGACCGGGTGGTCGCGGGGGTGCTCCGGGAGCACGGACGGATCGACGCGGCGTCGATCAACGTGGGCCACTGGCACGGGGGGGAGGGCCTCCTCCACCGGATGTCGGACGAAGAGTGGGAGGCGGGGGTACGGCGCAACCTCGACCCCGTGTTCCGGGTGGCGCGCGCGGCGATCCCTTCGATGGTCGAGCACGGCGCCGGGTCGGTGGTCTTCGTCTCGGCCGCTCTCGCCGTCCGTTGGGGGGGCAGCGCGGCGTACTGTGCGGCGAAGGGTGGGCTCGCGGACCTGGTGCCGAAGCTCGCCCGGGACTACCGCCCGTGGGGCGTCCGGTTCAACGCGGTCCTGCCCGGCTCGATGGGGAACGAGGTCGCCCTCGACCCGCCGGCCGCCGACCACGCGATCCCGCTGACCGACGAGACCGCGACGAGCCCGTGGGAGGTCGCGCGGGCGATACGCTACTTTGTCTCGGACGAGAGCCGGTGGGTGACGGGCACGGTCGTGACGGTCGACGGAGGCGCCTCGACGTGGGGCGCCGCTCCGAAGGGCCCCTGACCGGCGCCGGCTACTCGGCCGGGCGCGGCGCGGTCGCCTCGGGCTCCAGCTCCCGCTCGACGAACTTGCGGAACTGAGGGTCGAACCAGATCTCCATCTGCTTCTTCCTCCAGTCGGTCCCGATCGAGCCGAAGCGGAACGCGTTCTTCATCCACGCGCGCCAACCGGCCCACTCGTTGTCGGTGATCAGCCGTCGCTGACGCATGTGGAAGACGTGGGCACAGAACGACATCACGTAGTACTCGACCGGGGTGGCCGGGTCCTCCCGGCCCTCGCCCTGGTAGATCGTCCGGACCATCGTCGGGCTGGCGATGAACGTCTCGGCGAGGTGGTGGAACTTCTCGTCGATGTCGTTGAGCACCCGGGACTCGAGGTCGACCGAGAACGCCCGGACCTGTCGCTGCGAGAAGTAGAGGGTCACGAACAACGCGGCGATGATCGCGATCGTCTGGACGAGGGTCAGGAGTTCGTCGAGGTCGAACGGTGCCATGCCGTCGGGAAGGCACCCCGGTTCTTGAGGGTCAGCGCGACCGCCGAGCGCAGACCGGGCACCCCCAGCGTCGCGCGGCCGGGTCGGCGGCGAAGAACACCGGATGCGCGTGCGCCCGCCGGCGGCACACGAGCAGGCGACGCTCGGTCCCGTCCTTCGCCTTGAACGGATAGACCCTCCAGTAGACGACGCGGACCCCACGTCGGGGGGGATGCGTGGCGAGGAAGCGCTCGGCGGCGCGGCCGAGCTCGGGCCCTTCCCGCGTGGCGAGCCGGAGGTCCCACGAACGGACGAGCCGCTTTGGGAACGTGCACCGTTCGAGCGCGCGGCGAACGTCCCGGGTCGGGTCCCGGCCCGTCCATTCGGCGTAGTACGTCACGGAGACCACCCCGCCCGGGCAGGCGCGCACCGTCCAGACGCCCGGGAGCCCGCTCGCGAGGTGGAACTCGCGGATCGGGCGGTCGCAGTGCCGATAGCATTTCCCGCCCGGGGAGCGGAGCGTCGCCCGGAGGACCGGCGGGAGCGACCCGACCCGGCTCACGCCCGACTCCCCGACCGCACCGACCGGAGCCAGTCGCTGGCGAACAGGTCGCGCCACGCCCGGTCGGTCCGCGGCACCTGCTCGGAGAAGCCGGTCAAGAGGTGCTGGACCGAGCCGTCCGACCACTCGAGGAACACCTGGGGGATCAGGTAGTCCGGTGACGCGTCGCCGTGGTCGCGAACCCACCGGTCGGCGACCTTCTCTTGTCGCGACCGGACGATGTCGAGGATCTGCAGCGGGACCCGGAGCTCGCGGGCAAGCCGACGACCGTGCTTGACCGAGAGCGGCACACAGTGAGGGCACCACGGCGCCAGCACGATCGTGAGGCGACGGGGACGCCGCGTCGCGGCCATCGTCGGGCCCAGCACGCCGCGGGCAGATTACGTCCTCGGGAGCCGGAGAAGCGTCCTTCTACCGGGAGCGTCGTGTCCGGCGGGAGGCACCGGCCGGTGGCGCTGCGTCGTCGTCCCCCGAAGTCCGTGAACCGGATCCCCACGCGGGAGGACCGGTACCGGGGAGGGAAGGAGCTCCGAGCGAAGGTCCCGCGACGTGCGCACGCCCGCTGGGCACCCCCCCGCGACCGTCCCGACCCGGTCGAGCTGCTCCGCCAGTCGGACCGAGTCCGGGTGGCGTCCCTGGTCCCGATCCGGTACGGCCGGATGGCCGCCGACCCGCTCGCCTTCCTTCGGGGTGCGGCCGCTGTGATGGCCCGAGACCTCGCGTCGACCGCCCGCAC
>JASHUL010000040.1 GCA_030039995.1 Thermoplasmata archaeon | reverse complement strand
TTCGAACCTGCGTCGCGAGATCCAGAGTCTCGCATGATTGGCCACTACACCACGGGGCTACGGCCTCGCGCAGCGTCGAACCGTTGATAAAAGTTGCCGAGTGCGAGGGGCCGCCCGCCCCCGCGCCCGCCCAATTCTCCCGACCCGGCGACGCGACCGCCCGGCGACCCGCGTCCGACCAATCGCCACAAATATGTCGAGGCAGTCGGCACCCAGTCCATGCCTCGGAGGTCGCATGGTGCAGGGGGGAACGATCCGCCCGGACGAGAGTGCCCCGACGACGACCTCCGGGTCGCGGGCTGAGACGGTACGGCTGCCGTCGGCCGCGCGCTCCGCGGCGATCTACGTCGCGATCCCGGTGCTTGCCGGAGCGTTCCTCGCGGCGACGGTCGGGCTGTCCTTCGGGTCCGTGGCGGCGTACTTTCCGACCGCCCTGGCCGACGTCGGGTACTCGTTCCTCCGGATGCTCGCGGCGTACGGGCTCTCGCTCGGCTTCGCCCTCGCATACGGCTACTACGCCGCCACCCACCGGACGGGAGAGCGGGTGATGATCCCGATCCTCGACATCCTGCAATCGATCCCGATCCTCGGGTTCTTTCCGGTCGCGCTCATCGTCTTCGCTTCGCTGACTCCGGGGAGCTGGCCGGGGATCAACTTCGCTTCGGTGTTCCTGATCTTCACCTCGATGGCCTGGAATATGGTCTTCGGCGTCTACGAGTCGCTGAAGACGCTCCCCGGGGAGCTGAAGGAGGCCGCGGAGACATTCCAGGCGCGCGGGGTCCTCCTGTTCCGACGCGTACTGTTCCCCGCGACCATCAACCGGCTCGTCTACAACACCGTACTATCGTGGACCGCCGGATGGTTCTTCCTGGTCGAGGCCGAGATCTTCACCACCAACACCAGCCAGAGCCTCCCTGGCATCGGGAGCTATCTGTACTACGCGGCGGAGAGCGCCGACTCCACGAAGTTCCTGGTCGGGATCCTCGTGTTGGTCGTGGTGATCGCGCTGCTGGATTTCGCGGTCTGGCGCCCCCTCGGCAAGTGGGCCGAGCGGTTCCGCTACGACACCGCCCCCTCCGGGGAGGCCGGCGCCCTGATCCCCGGCGACTCCGCGGGTCGCTTCACCCGGGCCGCGGAATACGTGCGACGCGGGGTTCTCACGACCGCGAGCCGGATCAGCACGCCGTTCGTCCAGCTCGCGGGATTCGCTACGCGGCCGGTCCTGAAATCGCCGCGCCGCCGGGACGCGCTCTCGTACGTCGGCATCGGCACGGTGCTCGTGCTCGCGTGGCTGATGCTGATCGCGCTCGTGGTCGGCGTCTTCCATGTCCTGACGGGTCCGATCCTCCCCGGAGTGGCTCGTCAGATCGAGGTGCTCCCGCTCGCGATGGGGGCCTCGGCGGTGCGCGTGGCCGCCGCCTACGCGCTGTGCCTCGCGATCGCACTGCCGCTCTCCATGTACCTCGCGCACAGTTCCCGGGCGACCCGGTTCGGCATGCCGGTTGTCGAGGTGATCGCCTCGTTCCCGGCGACCGCTCTCTTCCCGGTGATCATCTTCGTCCTCGTGCCGTACATTTCGGCCGAGGGCGCGGCGGTGCTGATGCTGATGACCGGGATGCTGTGGTATCTCTTCTTCAACATCCTCTCGGGCGTCCGTGGCCTGCCCCCCGACCTCGAGGAGGCCGCCCGGTCGTTCGGTCTCAAGGGCTGGAAGCGGTTCACCCAGGTCGTACTGCCCGGTATCTTCCCCGCGCTCATCACCGGGTCGATCACGGCCTTCGGCGGCGGGTGGAACACGCTGATCGTCGCCGAGTACCTCACCGGAAATTCGACCCAAGTCTTGAGCGTGTTCGGGATCGGGCGGTCGATCGACCTGGGGGCGGAGCTTCCGCACAACACGGGCTACCCGTTGCTCGTCGCCGCGCTCCTGACGCTCGTCGCGACGGTCGTCGCCATCAACGAACTCATATGGAAACCGCTCTACCGGCGGGCGGTCGAGAAGTACCGCTACGACTGACGGGCTTCTCCCCGAGCACCGGGGGGCCGGACGAACCGCGATGACGCTGATCCGGGTCGAGCACATCGACAAGTCGTTCGCGGGCCGCCACGGTTCGATCAACATCATGCACGACATCTCGTTCGATGTCGCGGACTCCGATTTCCTCGCGATCGTCGGCCCGTCCGGCTGCGGCAAGTCGACCCTGCTGCGCTTGATCCAGGGGCTCGACCGGCCGACGGAAGGGTCGGTCTACTTCCGGGGCGCCCCGATCGACGGCGTCTGTGCGAAGATGGCGATGGTCTTCCAGAATTTCGCGCTCTTCCCCTGGCTCACGGTCGCCGAGAACGTCGCGTTCGGCCTCGACGCGCTCGATTGGCCCCCCGAACGGATCAAGAGCCAAGTGGAGCGGTACATCTCGGTCACGGGGCTCGACGGCTTCCAGGAGGCGTACCCGCGGGAGCTGTCGGGCGGGATGCGCCAGCGGGTCGGGTTGGCCCGGGCGCTCGCGGTCGAACCGTCGGTCCTCCTGATGGACGAACCGTTCAGCGCGCTCGACCCGCTCACCGCGGAGAGTCTGCGCGAAGAGATCCTCCAGCTGTGGAGGGACTCCGAGCTGCCCCCCGACGCGGTGCTGCTCGTCTCCCACAATATCGAGGAAGCGATCCAGCTCGCCGACCGGATCATCGTGCTCTCCCGCCGGCCTTCCCACGTGCTCGCCGACGTGCGGGTCGACCTGCCCCGCCCGCGCGACCGAA
>JASHUL010000039.1 GCA_030039995.1 Thermoplasmata archaeon | reverse complement strand
GCCGAACCCGGAACGATTTACGCGCTTCCTTCTCCGGGAGCTGGACCATGCCGCACCGTAGGGGCGCCGGTGTCGCTCCGCCGTTACGGACCCGCCTGCGCCGACTGCGTCGCACGGCGGCGCTCCGGGAGCTCGTCGCGGAAACCACGGTCGACCCTCGCCGCTTGGTCTATCCGCTGTTCGTCCGCCCCGGCACGGGCACACCGCAATCGGTGCCGTCGATGCCCGGCGTCTTTCGCTACTCGGTGGCCGATGTAGGCCGCGTCGCGGCAGAGGCGGCGCGGGAAGGGATCCGGGCCGTGCTAGTGTTCGGGGTCGCTCGACGGAAGGACGCGGACGGCCGGGATGCGTGGGCCCCCGATGGGCTCGTGCCGTCCTCGGTGCGGGTCATCCGACGGAGCGCCCCCGAGCTCGTCGTCCTGACGGACGTCTGTCTCTGCGCCTACACGACCCACGGCCACTGCGGGGTCGTCCGCCACCGGGAAGTGGACAACGACGCGAGCGCGGAACGGCTGGGCCGCATCGCCACGGCGCACGCACGCGCCGGCGCCGACATCGTGGCCCCCAGCGCCATGATGGACGGGCAGGTCGCGGCGATCCGGGACGCGCTCGACACCGCCGGCTTTGGGTCCGTCGCGATCCTCTCGTACGCGTCGAAGCACGCTTCGGCGTTCTACGGGCCGTTCCGCGAGCTCGAGCAGTCGACCCCGTCGTTCGGCGACCGGAGGAGCTATCAGATGGACTACCGCAACGCCCGCGAGGCGCTGCGCGAGATGGAACAGGACGTGGCCGAAGGCGCGGACCTCCTCATGGTCAAGCCCGCGCTCACGAGCCTCGACCTGTTGGCTCGCGCCCGAGCCCGGTTCTCCGTTCCGCTCGCCGCGTACCAGGTCAGCGGCGAGTACGCCACGCTGAAGGCGGCGGCCGCGGCGGGGGTCGTCGAGGAGGCCGCGGCCGTCGACGAGACGCTGACGGCGATCCGGAGAGCCGGCGCCGACCTGGTCGTCACGTATTTCGCGCGGGACGTCGCGCGGCGCGCTCAGGGGGTCGGTCCGTGACGGGTTCGGCCGGCCCGGCGGCCGGAGGCGGGCACGGCGAACCCGAGGGTCCGCGGGATTTCGTGAAGTACACGTTCTTTCACCTGCGGCCCGAGTGGCGCCGGCTCGCCGGGGAAGAACGCGCCCGCGGGCGGGACGCGTTCGTCCGGCTCCTCGAGGGGCCGCCGGACGGATTGGTCGTCCGAACGTACTCGCTCGCCGGTCTCAAGGCCGGCGCCGAGATGATGGTCTGGTCGATCGGCCCGGAGCTCGGCCCGATCCAGGAGCTGCACTCGCGACTCGTCGGCACGCCCGTCGGCGGCTACCTCGACACGGCGTACTCGTATCTCGGCATGGGACGGCGGTCGGAGTACCTCGGGGGGCACGCGCACGGGGGCGAAGGTTCGGAAGCGCGCCGGCGACCGTTCGACCGCCCGTACCTCTTCGTCTATCCGTTCGTCAAGAAGCGCGAATGGTACGGGCTGCCGTTCGAGGAGCGTCGTCGGATCATGGCCGAGCACATCCGCGCCGGTCACCGGTTCCCCCGGGTGCAGATCCACACCGGCTACTCGTTCGGGCTCGACGACATGGAGTTCATCCTCTCGTTCGAGGCGGACGACCCCGCGGAGTTCCTCGACCTCGTGAACGAGCTGCGCGGCACGGAGTCGAGCCGGTACACCGCGCTCGAGACGCCGATCTTCACCTGCGTGCTGACGGCACCCCGCCGCATGTTCGAGATGGCGGAAGGACTCCCGTGACCCCGACCGCACCGGGGCGTCGCTCGCGCGCGTTCTGGCGCGACGCCGAACGCGTGCTGGCCGGGGGCGTCGACAGCCCGGTCCGGTCGTTCCGGGCGGTCGGCGGGACCCCGGTCTTCTTCGCTTCGGGGCGGGGGGCGTATCTCACGGACGTCGACGGCCATCGGTACCTCGACCTGGTCGGCTCGTGGGGCGTCAACGTCCTCGGCCACGCCCCCGCGACGGTCGTCGCGGCGGTCGAAAGCGCGGCCCGGCGCGGCCTCACCTTCGGCGCCCCGGTGCCCGACGAGCACCGGCTCGCGTCCGAGATCCGCCGGGCGGCGCCCTCGCTCGAGCGCCTGCGGTTCGTCAGTTCGGGCACGGAGGCGGTGATGAGCGCGGTCCGGGTCGCTCGCGGCTTCACGGGACGGTCGAAGGTCGTGAAGTTCGCGGGCGGATACCACGGTCACTCGGACGGGCTCCTCGCCCGTGCCGGCTCGGGCGTCGCGACCCACGCGCTCCCGGACTCGGCAGGGGTCCCGCCGAGCGTCGCCGCGGAGACCGTGGTCGTCCCGTACAACGACGCGGACGCCCTCGCCTCCCTCTTCGAGAGCGCGGGCGACACGGTCGCGGCGGTCGTGGTCGAGCCGATCGCGGCGAACATCGGCGTCGTGCCGCCGCTACCGGGGTTCCTCGGGACCGTCTCCCGTCTCGCCCGGCAGCACGGGGCCCTCGTCATCGCCGATGAGGTGATCACCGGCTTCCGCCTGCGACGGGGGACGATCCATGAGTCGCTCGGTCTCTCGGCCGACCTCGTCACGCTCGGGAAGATCGTCGGGGGCGGCCTGCCGATCGGGGCCTACGGGGGACGGCGGGACGTGATGGAGACCGTCGCCCCGCTCGGGCCGGTCTACCAGGCCGGCACGCTCTCGGGCCACCCCCTCGCGATGGCCGCCGGCCGCGCGACGCTCGCACGCCTCTCGCCGGTGGTCTATCGGACGCTCGACCGGGTCGGCGCCCGGCTCGAGGCGGACCTCCGGGACGGCGCGGACGCGGCCCACGTCGCCCCGTTCACCGTTCAACGCGCCGGTTCGATGTTGGGCGTGTTCTTCGCCGAGGGCCCCGTCGTCGACGCGGCGAGCGCGCGCCGCTCGGACGGGGCGAGATACGCCCGATTCTTCCACGCCGCGCTCGACCGCGGCGTCTACCTTCCTCCGTCGGCGCTCGAGACGACGTTCGCCTCGGCGGCGATCCGTCCGGCCGACCTGGCTCGGGCGCGGACGGCGCTCTTCGCGGCGCTGCGCGCCGCCCGCGGGGGTGCGCGATGAGGCGCGACCGATTGGTGCGCGCCCTCTGCGGCGAGGAGACCGACACGACCCCGATCTGGCTCATGCGGCAGGCGGGGCGCCACCTCCCCGAGTACCGGAAGATCCGGGCGACGCACACCCTCCTCGAGGTCGCCCGGAGCCCCGAGCTCGCGGCCCAGGTGACGCTCGAGCCCGTCCGCCGCTACGACGTCGACGCGGGCGTCGTCTTCGCCGACATCTCCCTGCCGTTCTCGGGCCTCGGGGTCCCGTTCTCGGTCGACCCCGGGCTCGGGCCGATCGTCGCGCACCCGATCCGCACGCGGGCCGACGTCGACGCGCTGACGCCGTTCGACGCCCGGGCGTCCGTGCCGTTCGTCGGGGCGGCGATCCGCCGCTTCCTCGAGCTCGAGACCGAGCGACCGATCATCGGCTTCGCCGGCGGCCCGTTCACGCTCGCGGCGTACTTGATCGAGGGCCGCGCGTCGCGCGATTACACCGAGACCAAGCGGCTCCTCTTCTCCGACCCCGCGACGTTCGACCGGCTGATCGCCCGGCTCGCCGACATGACCGCCGCGTACCTCCGGTTCCAGGCGGAGAGCGGCGCCGCGGTGCTGCAGGTGTTCGACACTTGGGTCGGGGCGGTCTCGACCGGGACCTTCCAGCGCCACCTCCTCGGCCCGCTCCGGTCGGTCTTCGAACAGGTCCGGCCGACCGGCTGCCCGACGATCTACTTCTCGACCGGCTCGGCGCACCTCGTCGACCAGCTCGCCCGGACAGGGGCGGACGCCCTCGGCGTCGACTGGCGCGAGCCGCTCGGCAGCATCCGCCGGCGGGTCGGCGACTGGCTGCCGCTGCAGGGGAACCTCGACCCCGGGGCGCTCCTCGGTCCGACGGAGGTCGTCCGCCGGGAGGCGGCCCGGGTCCTCGCCGAGATCCCGGACGGCCGTTCGCACGTCTTCAATTTGGGTCACGGCGTGCTGCCCGAGACGGACCCCGAGCGGGTCCGGGAGCTCGTGGAGTACGTGCACGCGGCCGGGCGGGAGGTGCGGCGACGGTGACGACGCACGACGCGCCCGGGCCGACCGGCGTGCTCCTGATGGGCTACGGCAGCCCCGACGGCGCGAGCGACCTCCCGTCGTACCTGACGGAGGTCCTCCACGGCCGGGCGCCGCCGCCCGAGGTCGTCCAGGAGTACGTGCGTCGCTACGAACGGATCGGCGGTTCGCCCCAGAACCGGATCCTCGGGTCGCTCCGCACCAAGCTCGAGCGACGGCTCGCGGACGACGGGGGACCGTCGCGCGTGTTCCTCGGGGTCAAACACGGGCGACCCGCGCTGCGGGACGTCATCCCGGACGCCGCCCGCGCCGGCTTCCGCCACCTCCTCGCCGTCCCGCTCTCCCCGTACGCCTCGACGTGGATCAGCGAGCCGTACTTGGACGGCGTGAAAGAAGGGGTCGCCGCCGCGGCGACCCCGATCGACGTCGACGTACGGCTCGACTGGCACCTCGACCCCCACTGGATCGGCTACTGGAGCCGCGCGATCCGGGCGGCCCGGGAACGGGAGCCCGACCCGAACGACGTCGTTCTTCTCTCGGCCCACAGCCTGCCCCAGCGGATGCGCGACCGGGGTGACCCGTACCCCGAGATCCTCGCGGAGACGTCCGGCGCGATCGCCCGGGCGGTGGGAGGGCTCGAACGCTGGTCGTTCGCGTTCCAGAGCGCGGGGAACACCACGGAGCCGTGGCTCGGACCGGACCTGGAGGACGTCATGCTCGACTGGCAGCGGAAAGGCGCGCGTCGCCAGTGGGTCGCATCGTTCGGCTTCGTCTTCGACCACCTTGAGGTCCTCTACGACCTCGACGTCGTCGTCCGGGAGTTCGCCGAGGGCCACGGCCTCGAGTACCGGCGGGTCCCGATGCCGAACGACTCGACGGACGTCGTGGAGGCGCTCGCGGACCGGATCCGGTCCCCCGGCGCGCGGCCGGGCACCGTCGTCGCGTCGCGTCGGTGAACGGGCAGGACTCCCGACCTTCCCTACTGGCCGCGAGGGTATCCGCTCATATCGGGCGGACCCCTGCCCGGCGACCGTGGCCGAACCCCCGCTCCCGGGACCCGCCGCCCCGGCGGTCGGCCGGCTGAACCTGAACCTCCGGGACGAGGCGGACCGCTACTTCCGCCGGCGGGTCCGGGTCGTCGGCACCGGGCTCGCGCTCGGTCTCGCGTTCGTCGCGATCGGCCTCGTCGAGGCGGACCTGCTCGCCCCCCGGGGGCCGTCCGTGGAGTACGGTATCGCGCTCGGCCTGATCGCGCTGGGCGCCGGCGTCGCGTTCGTGAGCGCGTACTCCGGTCTGATCAACCCGGTCGCCCGGATCCGGGCCAGCGAGGGCGGCATCGTCTTCGACCGTCGTTGGGGAGACCCGACCGGGTGGAAATGGACGGACGCCGACCTTCGGGTCGACATCGACGACCGGAGGGACGACCCGGAGGCGACCGCCGACGAGCGCGAGCACCTGTTCTTCGAAGGTCCGACGGGGATCTACGGGAACCTCTCGCCCGCGGCCCTCGGCCGGCTGCTCAGCGCGGCGCGGATGTACGGGGCGGCCGTCTCCGACCGGATGCTGGAGGAGCGGGACCGCCGGGGCGTCCGCTCCGTGCACCGGATCCGGATCCGGCCCCGACCGATCCGCTGACGGCGCCCGCGTCGAGCGGCGCCCACCCGTGCGTCGGCCCGCGGGGGTCACCATGACGCTCTTCTTCCGACCGGAGTTGGGGCCTGAGGGCTCGGGGAGAACGTGGCCAACGTCCGATCGCCGAACGCGCCGGAGCGGGACCCACAGTGGGCCCGGATCCGCTCCGCGATCCTCCGGGCGAACCCGGGGTTCCACGACGCCCCGACGACCCCGGTCGCGCCCGGCGCGCGGCCTCCGTCCGGCCAGGACCCCCCGCTCGTCGGGGAGGCGTTCGGGCGGCTCTGGCTCGTCTCCTACCGCCGCCCGACGATCTTCTACCCGAGCCTGACGGTGAGCGTCCTCACGGCGATCCGTTGGGACGACCCGGAGCGACTGATCCTCTACGAGACCCCGTGGCTCTACATCGGCGGCCGGCCGAGGATCTTCTCGCGGATGAGCCCCGACCTCCAGCGGATCCTCGAACGCCAGAAGCGGGCCGAGCGGAGCCTGGCCGGCTACAAGACCGGCGACCCCGAGTTCGACCGGTACTGGGCCTGCTACGTCTACCGCGCCCGCCCGGCGGAGGTCCTGAAGGACCCGGCGCGTCGCCGGTGGCTCCAGACGATCGCGAGCTTGCGCTCTTCCCGCGGCGATGAGATGCCGACGTTCGCGTCGCTCGGGTCGACCGCGCAGCTGGGGGTCGTCGGGAGCGACTCGGACGCGACGGTCCGCCAGTCGGCCTCGCTCGTCCGGTCGTTCGGCGAGATGCTGGACGCCGTCGAGCGCTCGACCGGCAACCGGCCGGCGAGCCAGGTTGCGCTCACGATGGACTTCCTCCCCGACGGCTCGGGCTATCCTTCGCCCACGCTCCGACTGCGCTGTCCGTCCTGCGGGCAGGAGACCCACCCCCGGTACGTCCCGGACTTCCAGACGGAGATCTGCGACCGCTGCCGCAAGGGGCTCTACAGCCCCCAGTGAGCCGCCCGAGGGTCGGTCGAGTGCGCCGGGTGCCGCGGTTCGCGGCGAACGGCGACGGTCGCGGGGACGCCGAGCGAGGTCAGCTCATCGCG
>JASHUL010000038.1 GCA_030039995.1 Thermoplasmata archaeon | reverse complement strand
TCGTAGATCGCGTACGCCCGTGAGTCGCGGGCGAGCCGCTCCTCGACCTCGCGGAGCCGACCCTTGGAGATGCGGATCCCCATCGCCGCCCAGAGGTCCCAGCCGAGTTGTTCGTCGTCGAGCAGCGGGATGTAGCCCCGGATGACGCCCTGCTCCTCCATGCGGGCGACGCGGGAGCTCACGGTCGTCGGGGAGATCTTGAGGCGGTGCGCGATCTCCCGATGGCTCCGTCGTGCGTCGGTGTTCAGCTCTTCCAGGATCGACCGGTCGAGTTCGTCGAGGGTGGACGGACGCCGCATGGATACGATATGGAGAGGAAGAAGTTAAACCATACTGTAGAAAAACTGGTCACCTGTCCAAAAGTCACGGGTAAGGCTTGATGTAGGGCGATACCGTCCGCTCCCCCGGAGGAGCCGGTCGTGTCCCCCCAGAAGGCCCGAAAGGAGCCGAAGAGCGTCTCGGACGGAGCGAGGATTCTCGAGCAGCTGAAGGCGGAGAAGGTCCGCTGGGTCCAGCTGTTCTACACCGACGTGTTCGGGGGATTCAACCAGGTCGACGTCCCTCTCCACACGCTGGACGAGGGCTCGTTCGTCTCCGGGGTCCCGAAGCTGGACGGCTCGTCTGTCCGCGGGTTCCGCGAGATCTTCGAGTCCGACATGCTGCTCATCCCGGACGTCCGCACCCTCGCGACGATCCCGTGGAACCCCGAGGCCGGCGGCACGGTGCGCTTCATCTGCGACGTGCGGATCGGCGGCACGACCAACCCGTACGACCACGACCCGCGTTGGGTCGCGCGGAAGACCGAGCACGTCCTCGCCGAGGCGGGATTCGACCGGTCGTACTGGGGGCCGGAGATCGAGTTCTTCGTCTTCGACTCCGTCCAGCTCCTCCCGTCGTACCAGGCGGTGCACGACGCCTGGGCCGGCGCGGGCTATCTGATCAACCACAGCGAGGCGCCCTGGCAGGTCGGGCCGTCGACCGGGACCGTTCGGTTCAAGGAAGGGTACCACCGTAGCCCGCCGAACGACTCCCTGCTCGGCCTCCGGGCCGAGATGTGCAACATCCTCGCCGACCAGTTCCACATCGTGATGGACGCGCACCACCACGAGGTCGCCACCGCGAGCCAGTCGGAGCTCAACGTGCGCTTCGACGAGCTCGTCCCGATGGCCGACCACATCCAGGACGTCCGGTACGTGATCAAGAACGTCGCGCACCGTCACGGGAAGGTCGGCTGCCTGATGCCGAAACCCGTCTACGGCGACAACGCGATCGGCATGCACACCAACCAGTCGCTGTGGGCGAAGGGCAAGAACACGTTCTACGACGACCGCGACAAGTACGCCGAGGTCAGCCAGACGTGCCGCTACTATGTCGGCGGTCTGATGAAGCACTCGCGCGCGCTCTGCGCGATCACGAACCCGACGACGAACTCGTACCGGCGGCTGGTGCCCGGCTACGAGGCGCCCGTCTTTATCGCCTGGAGCCGGGCGAACCGCTCTGCGAGCATCCGGATCCCCGCGTACCACCGCGGCCGCCCGGCCGTGAAGCGGATCGAGTACCGCACACCCGACTCCGCGGCGAACATCTACCTCACGGAGGCGGCGCTCGCGCTCGCGGGCCTGGACGGCATCAAGAAGAAGATCGAGCCGCCCGCGCCGGTCGACGAGAACATCTACAAGCTGACGCCCGAGCGGCGGAAGGAGCTGGAGATCCGCGAGCTCCCCGGGTCGCTCGGGGAGTCGCTCGACGCGCTCGAATCGGACCACGCGTTCCTGCGGCCCGCGTTCGCGTCGTCGCTCATCGAGACGTACATCGAACTGAAGCGCCAGGAGCAGCTCGAGCTGAACCTTCGGCCGCACCCGTACGAGTTCTACAAGTACCTCGACGTGTAGGTCGGCGCCCGAACCCGTTCCCCTCCCGAGCGCATCCGTTACTACCCGGGCGCACGTCCGGCCCGCCGCCGCCATGACGATGACGAGTGCCGAACGGGAGTTCCACCGCGCCACCGCGAAGAACTGCTTCAACCGCGCCTGGACGTACCTCGACCGGCGTCACCGGCGCGCGGAGGAGGACCGGGAGATGCTCCATCTCGGGCACGCGGCGCGCTACCACTGGAGTCGCGTCGGGACGCCGAGCCACGTCGCGGTGAGCGACTGGCAGGTCTCCCGCATCTACGCCGCGCTCGGGGACGCTCCGATGGCGCTCGAGTTCGCGCGGTCGTCGCTCGAGCTGTGCCGACGTCATCGGCTCCTCGAGTACCTGCCGACGGCCCACGAGGCGATGGCCCGCGCGTACGCCGTCGCGCGAGACGAGCGGGCCGCCCGCCCCCACCTCGAACGGGCGCGCACCCTTCTCACCAACGCGCCGATCGACGACGAGGACCGGGAGGTCTACCTCGGCCAGGTCGCCGAGACCGAGCGTTGGGTCGACCGACTCCGGACCCGGTAGCCACCCCCCACCGAACGCTCGGGACGAGGCGCACGATGACCGAAGCGACGCTCTTCGACCAGGGTCTCGTCTTCACCGGACTCCGGTACGCGGAGTCGGTCCTCGTCGAGGACGGACGGGTCGTCGCGGTCGGGAGCTCCGAAGAGGTGCGTCGCCGCGTTCCGACCGGGGCCGAGCGACGGTCGCTCGACGGTCACCTCGTCCTCCCCGGACTGATCGACGCCCACCTTCACCTCCCCGACCTCACGCATCAGCGCGAGGGGCTCGACTTGAGCCGGGTCGGTTCCGTGGAGGCGCTCGTCTCGGCCGTGCGGGGTTGGGCGGCGGCGCACCCGGCGAGAGCGATCGTCGCCCGCGGCTGGGACGCCGAACGGTTCCCGGACCGGCGGTGGCCGGACCGGAACGACCTCGACCGGGCCGAGTCCGTCCGACCGGTGCTCATCGTCCACGCGAGCGGTCATGCCGGCGTGGCGAACACCCCGGGCCTCGAGCACGCGGGGATCGGCCGAGAGACCCCCGACCCTCCGGGCGGCCGGCTCGGCCGGGGGAGCGACGGACTTCCCGACGGCCGGGTCTACGAGAGCGCCCTCGGCGCGTTCTTCGGCCGGCCGGGGGACCGGGAACTCCCGGACCGGGCCGCACTCGGGCGCACCATTCGAGGCTGCGCCGCGCTCGGGCTCACGACCCTCGGAGCGATGAGCGTGGCTCCCGAGGAAGCCGCAGCGTACGATGCGATGGACGAAGACGGGGCGCTCCCGGTCCGCGTCCGTGGGTACCTCCACGCCCGAGGCTGGCGCGCGGGGTTCCGTCCGCCGTCGACCGGGCGGGACCGGTCCCGTCGGTTCGCGGTCGTCGGGGTCAAGTCGTTCGCCGACGGAGCGTTCGGGACGCGTACCGCGTGGCTCTCCGAACCGTACGCCGACGACCCCGGCAACTCGGGGATGCCGGTCGTCGGGGAGGAGGAGCTCGCCGCGCTCGCGGGCGAGGTCGCGGTGCAGGGCCTCGCGCCGGCGATCCACGCCATCGGCGATCGCGCGGTCGTCTCCGCGCTCGACGCTCTCGCGCGACCGCGGCCCGACACCCCGGCGCCCGCGCGGGTCGAGCACGCGTCGCTCACCCCGCCGGCGACGTGGCCCGCGCTCGAGCGGGTCCGTCCGGTCCTGGTCGTCCAGCCGGGGTTCCTCTGGAGCGACCACTGGCTCCGCGCGCGACTCGGACCCGAACGGGTCCGATGGGCGTACGCGTTCCGCACCTTGCTCGGGCGGGGGCTTCTCGTCGCGGGCTCGAGCGACGCGCCGTACGACCCGGTCGATCCGTGGCGGGGGATCCGCGCCGCCGTCGAACGAACCG
>JASHUL010000037.1 GCA_030039995.1 Thermoplasmata archaeon | reverse complement strand
TCATCTTCGTGAGCGAGCCCGCGACGGTCGTCGTGTCCGGCGGCTTCGAGTAGTCGAACGGCTGGTCGCCGCCCTGGAACGACTTCAGCCAGCCCATCTCACGGTAGTGACGGATGCGGATCGATTCGGCGATCTGGTCGAAGACGCGGTACGCGGGATTGAGCGAGTTGAGCGGCTCTTGGAAGATCATCCCGATCCCGGTCCCGCGGACCATCGGGAGCTGGCGGCGCGGCACCTTCACGAGGTCGGTGCCGCGGAAGACGATCGTGCCGGAGCCGATCGAGGCGGGCGGCTCGGGGAGGAGACGGGGGATCGCCTTCGCGAGCGTGCTCTTCCCGCAGCCCGTCTCGCCGACGATGCCGATCACCTGGCCCGGCTCGATGTCGAGCGAGACGTCGGAGACCGCGTAGAACGTCCCCGCGCCGACCGTGTAGGTGACGCTCAGGTTGTCGACCGAAAGGACCGGTGCGCTCATCCTCCGCCGCCTCCCGGGTCCGGGGTGCCGAGCGCGCCGTCCGCCATCGGGTCCGAGCCCCTCGACTCGCGCGGGGTCACGGGGAGGAGCGCCCGCTCCGCGGGGGGCTCGGGGTTGGTGGACCGCACGAACGCGCGGCGCGTACGCGGGTCGAGGATGTCGCGGAGCCCGTCGCCGAGCAGGCTGAACGCGATCACCGTGATGAACACCGCGGCGCCCGGCGCGAGGACGAGCCACGGATAGCTTGAGATCGGCGCCGAACTCTGGTAGTACGCCATCATCGACCCCCACTCGGGTGTCGGACCGGGGTACTTGCTCGCGACCCCGATGTACGCGATCGTGGAGTACGTGACGAGCACCGTCCCGATGTCGAGGGTGAAGTAGACGATCAGCGGCTCGGTGACGTTGCGCAGGACGTGGCGGAGGAGGATCCGGTTCTCGGTGACGCCCGCCGCGCGCGCGGCGGTGACGTAGGGGAGGTGCTTCACCGAGAGCACCTCCCCCCGGATGAGCCGGACGTAGTACGGCCACCACGTGATCGTGATCGCGATCGCGACGTTGATGATCGAGATCCCGAGCACCCGGGTGATCGCGAGGGCGAGGATCAGGCTCGGGAAGGAGAGGAAGATGTCGGTGACGCGCATGATCGAGACGGACGCGTAGCCCCCGACCGTCCCCGGTCGGTCGTAGAACCCCGCGAGCAGCCCGAGCACGCCGCCGACGACGAGCGACGCCGCGGCGATCCCGACCCCGAGCCCGAGGTCGAGCGGGAGCGCCAGCATCACGTTCGAGTAAACGTCGAAGCTGAGGCCGTCGGTGCCGAGCGGGTGCGCCCAGGACGGCGGCGCGTAGATGGGGCCGGTCTCCTGCGTCGGGCCGTACGGCACGAGCAGGTGCGGGGCGACCGCGACGATCAGGGCGACGATGCAGATCAGCGAGACCAGGAGGAACCCGAACAGGGAGAGCGGGTTCGCCCGGAGCACGCGCCAGAAGACGACGATCGGATTGTCGCCCCGACGGGTCGCGGGAGGGCTCGGGGAGGCCGTCAGGTCGACCTACCTCCACTCGACGCGCGGGTCGAGCACCCCGTACATGATGTCGGCGATCATGTTCGCGACGACGACGCCGATCGCGAAGATGATCACGACGGCGATCGCCCCGTCGAAGTTCGCGGTCGACCCGCCGCCGCCGACCGCGTCGTAGGCGTACTGGCCGATCCCCGGCCAGTCGAACACCTCTTCGACGACGACCGTCCCCGCGAGCAGTCCCCCGGCGGTCACCCCGAGGACGGTGGTCGTCGTGATGAGCGCGTTGCGGAGCGCGTGCTTGTACATCACCCAGAACTCGCCGAGCCCCTTCATCCGGGCCGAGCGGACGTAGTCGAGCGGGAGGACCTCGAGCATCGAGGCGCGGGTCATCCGCGTCGCGATCCCCATGTTGATGAACGCGAGGACCGACGCGGGGAGGATCAGGTGCTCGATGGCGTCGATCGTGTACGGAAAGTTGAGGGCGATGATGGCGTCGACCACCGACATGTGCGTATACTGCGGGAACGGGGGGACGACGGTCGAGTACTCCCCGCCGGACGGAAGCCCGATCGCGGGCCCGATGAAGACCGCCGCGATCACGGCGCCGAGGTACGTCGGCGTCGCCCAGCCCGAGAGGTAGAAGATCCGGACCAGATGGTCGGCCCACCGCCCCGAGTACTGGGCGGCGACGACCCCGAGCGGGATCCCGATCACGATCATGATGAACAGCGCCGCGAGGACCAGCTCGATCGTCGCGGGGAGGTCGGCCGCGATCGCGGGGTAGACCGGGGTCCCGAGCGGCGACGCCCCCCAGTTGCCCTGGAAGAGGGTCGTGATGTACTGGACGAACTGCGTCCCGAGCGGGGCGCTGTACTTCGCGTTGCACGCGGCGATGACCTCCGGGCTCGCGTGCGGATAGACCGCGTTGCAGAGGCCGACGAGCTTGAGATGGGTACAGATGAACGTGAGGACGATGACCCCGAGGACGACGGGGATCAGCTGGAGGAGCCGCTTTCCGATGAAGATCAGGAGGTCGCCCGGATTGCGCCCCATCCTCGGGAGGGACCTCCTACCGGGGGCGCCGACGGACGGACGGCCCTCGCATCTTCCGCCCTAAGGCCTTCCCCTACTTAGGGCCCTACGAGGGGGTCGTTCCCCGCCCCGGCGGGTTACGGAAGGTAATCGCGCGGCAGGGTCCGGAGCTCCTGGAAGGTCTCGTGCGCGACCGCGATGAACTTCTCGATGTCCTTCTCCGTGTGCGCGCTCGAGAACGTGATCCGCTCGTAGTTGCCGGGGTGGATGTAGATCCCCCGGTCGAGCAGGAGCTGGTGGTGACGGAGGTAGAGGTTCCAGTCGATCTGGAGCGACTCGCGGTAGTTCGTGATCTTCTTCCGCCGGGTGAAGAAGAACTG
>JASHUL010000036.1 GCA_030039995.1 Thermoplasmata archaeon | reverse complement strand
GGAGGGGCGCTCCGGCCGTTCCGGGCGGACCTGACCCGCTCGCCCGACCTCTATCCGCTCGCCGGGGCGCTGGCCGCGACAATCCCGGGCCCGAGCCGACTTACCGGTGCCCCCCACCTCGTGTTCAAGGAGTCCGATCGACGGTCCGGGACAGTACGGATCGTCCGAGCGCTGGGCGGACGAGTTCGAGCCGAACGGGGCGGGCTCACGATCCGGGGCACCGATCGGGCTCGCGCCCTCCGGCTCGTCGACCTCGACGACCATCGCCTCGTCATGAGCGCCGCCGTCGGAGCGCTCGCGGCGGACGGAGTATCGACGATCGGAGACGCGACGGCGGTCCGCAAGTCGTTTCCGGAGTTCTGGAGCGTGCTCGACGGCCTCCGCGGCGCGGTGACCCCATGATGGAGTTCGGAGAGCGATATCGGGTGACGATCTTCGGCACGAGCCACGGGCCCGAGGTCGGCGTAACGATCGAAGGGATCCCGGCCCGCACGCCGGTCGACCTCGAGGCGGTCCAGGCGCAGCTGGACCGGCGACGCCCGGTCGGGCGCCGACTCGCGACGAAACGGCAGGAAGAGGACCGTCTGGTCGTGGACGAGGGCCTCGTCGACGGCCGAGCGTCGGGGGGAACGTTCCGGGCCCACGTGGCGAACGAAGACGTTCGCCGCGAGCCGTACGACCGCCTCCGTAGTACGCCGCGCCCGGGACACGCGGACTATCCCGCCCGGGTCCGCTACGGTGACGACGCCGACCTTTCCGGGGGAGGGATCTTCTCGGGGAGAATGACCGTGGGCCTGGTGATCGCGGGCGCGATCGGTCGACAGATGCTCGGCCGCCGTGGCGTGGACCTGGTCGCGTACACTCGGTCGATCGGCGGCGTCGAGGCGACCGTTCCGTCCGATGCCCCGATCTCGGAGCTGCGGCGATTGTCGGGAACGAACGAGGCGGCGAGCCCGGACCCGGAGTCCGCGGGACGAATGGAGGCCGCGATCTCGGACGCGCGACGCGACGGCGATAGCCTCGGCGGTGTGGTCGAGGTTCGCATCGACGGTCTCCCCGTGGGTCTGGGCGAGCCGTTCTTCGACTCCATCGAGAGCGAGATCGCGCATGCCGCGTTCGCCGTGCCGGCCGTCAAGGGGATCGAGTTCGGGGCGGGGTTCGCCGCCGCGCGCATGCGCGGAAGCGAGCATAACGACCCGTTCGAGTTCCGCGACGGTCGGGTCCGTACGACCACCAACCACGCCGGAGGAGTCCTCGGAGGTCTCGCCACGGGGATGCCGGTCGTCTTCCGGGCCGTGGTCAAGCCGACCTCCTCGATCGCCCGGGAGCAGCGGACGGTCGACCTCGCGACCGGAGAGAACACGACGATCCGCATCACCGGTCGACACGACCCCTGCATCGTGCCCCGCGCCGCCGTCGTGCTGGAGTCCGTGGCCGCGATGGCCGTGACCGACCTCGCGCTGCGCGGAGGTTTCCTTCCGTGAGCGACCCGCGGCTCCCCGTCGCGGTCCTCGGCGCGAGCGGGTACGTGGGCCAGCATTTCGCCCGGATGCTCGCCGACCATCCTTCGTTCGAGCTTGTCGCGCTCGGGTCGGGCGAGCGTTCGTCGGGTCGGCGTCTCGAGGAAGTCTGGCAGCTCACCGAAGCCCCACCCGCGGAGCTCGCGCGACGGCGGCTGAAGCCGCTCGGCATCCCGGACCTCCGCCGCCAGCGTGTCCGCGTCGTCTTCTCGGCGCTCCCGTCGGGCTCGGCCGGGCGGTGGGAGACGGAACTCGCGCGTCGCGGTTTCGCGGTCTTCACCAATGCGGCGGACCACCGGATGGACCCGGGAGTCCCGCTGCTCGTGCCGGAGGTGAACGCGGACCATCTACGGCTCGCCTCCCGCCGTCGCTCGGGTCAGGGCCCGCTCGTGGCGAACCCGAACTGTTCGGCGACGGGTCTGGTGGTCGGGCTCGCCCCGCTGGTCCCGCTGCTGGCGCCCCGGGCGGTTCACGTCACGACGTACCAATCCCTCTCGGGAGCCGGCTATCCGGGCATTCCGTCCCTCGCGATCACGGACAACGTCGTCCCGTTCGTCGAGGAGGAGGAGGAGAAGGTCGCTCGGGAGGCGTCCCGGATCCTCGGGCGCCGTCGTGGATCCCGGGTCGCGCCACTTCCCGTTCCGTTCGTCGTTCACTGCGCCCGCGTGGGGACCCGCGAAGGGCACCTCGAGGCGGTCACGGTCGACGCGTCCCGCCGCCCCTCGCTGGACGCGATCCGCCGGGCGTTCCGGTCGTTCGACCCACTTCGCGGCCGTGCGCTCCCGTCGGCGCCCCACCCACCGATCGAGCTTCGCCGAGAAGCCGACCGGCCCCAGCCCGTGCGGGACCGATGGGCCGGCAGCCCGGCTCGGGCCCGAGGGATGGCGGTGGTCGTCGGACGTATCCGATGGGACCCTCCGTTCCTCCGCTTCTTCCTGCTGTCGCACAACGCCGTGCGGGGCGGCGCGGGCGCCTCCGTACTCAACGCGGAGCTAGCGCTCGACGAGGGGCTGCTCACCTCCCGGCCCCGGGGGCTCCGATGACCCGAGCGCGCGCTCCGGTCGTGCTGAAATTCGGCGGAGCGTCGCTCGAGGACCCGGGGCGCGTCGCCGCCGACATCCGCGCCATCGAAGCGGCCGGGGTCCCGGTGGTCGTCGTCGCCTCCGCGCGCGACGGAGTGACCGACCTGCTCACCGACGCCCTCCAGCGCCCCCGGTCGCGTCCGCGGCATCGGGCGATCCTGGAAGAGATCGAGCGACGCCACCCGGGTCTCCCCCTCGCGGGCCGTCGGCATCTGCACCGCCTGGCGCGTCTGTTGAGCGAGGTCGAGCGTACCCCCGGCCGCGACGCACCGCTCGCGGACCGCGTATTGAGTCAGGGGGAACGGCTCGCGGTCCACTGGCTGTCCGCACGTTTGGGCGAGCTCGGCGTCCCGGGGACGCCGGTCGAGGCGGACCATCTCGGCCTGATCACCGACAACGCCTACGGCGCGTCCTGCATTCTCCTCGACCGTTCCGGCCCGGCCGTTCGCCGGGGCCTCCATCGGCTGCTCGCGCGGGGACGGCTCCCGGTCGTGACGGGCTATTTCGGGCGAAGCCTCGAGGGTCGGGTCGCGACGCTCGGCCGAGGTGGCTCGGACTATGCGGCGGCGGCCATCGGAGCGCTGCTCGGAGCGTCGCGGGTGGAACTCGTCAAGCGTCACGTAGCGGTCCTGTCGGCGGACCCTCGGGAAGTCGCGGACGCACGCCCGATACCCGAGCTGTCGTACGAGGAGGCCGAGGAACTCGCGCAGTTCGGAGCCCGGGTTCTGCACCCCCTGACGATCGAACCGGCCCGCGCGCACGGGATCACGCTCCGAGTTCGGTCGCTGGACGACCCGGCGGTCGTTACGACGATCTCGCCCCCGCGTCCCGGCCGCCGTAATCGCGCGCTCACGATCCTGCGGCCGCTGCGGCTGCTCCGACTCCGGGTTCCGGGCGGGCGACAACGTCCTGGGATCGTCGCCGAGGTCTCCGAGCGGCTGTCGGCCCATCGGGTCAACTTGGTCCAGCTCTACACGTCCTCGGCCCTCCTCTGTCTCGTCCTCGACCCGCATCAGGTCGTGCCTGCCATCCGCGCCCTCGCGCCGGTGACACGGGATGCGGCGGCGATGCTCGACGGACCGTACCGTGTCGCGATCGTCACCGCGATCGGTGACGGGGTGCTCGACGACCTGGCGACGATCCCCGAGAGCGTGGTCGCCGGCGCCGAAGGGTTCAGCGCGACGCCCCGTGCGCTCTCGATCGCGGTCCCACTCGCGCGCGGCTCGCGCGTGTTGCGCGAGCTCCACCGGGCGCTGATCCCGCCGGAGCCAACATGACCGACCCGTGGGCGGAGTTCGCCACGGCCGCCGGAGGGCACGACGTCGTGGGGTACTTCGAGGCCGCGCCCCGGGACGGCCGGGGTGCCGGTCGCGCGCTCTGGTTCGCGGGGGCCGATGAGGTGCGGACGATCTCCCGTTCGAGCGAACCCGAGGACGAGGCGCGACGGGCGGACCGCTTCGTCGCGGACGGCCGGGGACGCGCGGTCCTGGGGTATCTCGGATTCGACGCCGTGGGTCTGTTCGAACCGAGGCTCGCTCGCTTTCCCGCCGGTGCACCGTTCCCGCTGGGCGAGTTTGCCCTGGTCCGCCGACCGCACCGGCGCACGGTCCCACCTCGGTCCCACCCCACGCGATCGAGTCGGCCCGCTCCGCTGCTCCGTCCTCTCGCCGACTCGATGACGCTCGCACGGTACGGGCGCGGCGTACGACGGCTCGTGGAGGCGATCCGGAGCGGCGAGGCGTACCAGGTCGTTCTTGCCCACCGTCGCAGCTGGTCGCGTCCGACCGACCTCCTCGCTCGCGCGGGCCGGCTCCGCGCCTCGGAGCGGTACGCGTTCTTCTACTACCTCCGATTCGGCGACCGCGAGATCGTCGGGGCGACACCGGAGTCGGTCGTCGAGGTCGTCGGCCGGAACGCGTTCGTGAACCCGATCGCCGGGACGATCCCCCGGGGCCGCGCCCGCGCCGGTCGCGCGCCGCTGGCGGTCGACCCGAAGGAGCTCTCGGAACACCGGATGCTGGTCGACCTCGCTCGCAACGACCTGGGGGCGATCGCGACCGCCGGTTCGGTCCGGCTGCTCTCGACCGAGCGATTGGAGCGGTACGCGCGACTCGACCACCTGGTGACCCGGGTCGCCGCCCGTCTCCGGCCGGGGGTCGACGCCTGGCGGGCGCTCGGCGCCGCGTTCCCGGCGGGCACCGTCGTCGGGGCTCCGAAGATCCGGGCCACCGAACTGCTCCGTGCGGAGGAGCGCACGTGGCGCGGCCCGTACGCCGGGTCGGTCGGGCTCGTGGAGGCCGGCGGACGCGCCACCTGGGCCCTGGCCATCCGCACCGCGTTCGCCGCCGGGAACCGGCTCTACACGGCGGCCGGGGCGGGCGTCGTCCATCGTTCGGAGCCCCGGAGGGAGTTCGAGGAGACCCTCACGAAGCTCGGGCAGGTCGAAGCGTCGCTGGTCGGAGGCGCGGGATGAAGGTACTCCTGGTCGATCACGAGGACTCGTTCGTGCACAACATCGAGCAGTCGCTCGCCTCGGACGGAGCCGAGGTCGCCTGCCTGAGGGCGACCGCATCGTTCGAGAACGCCCGGAGTTTCGACCCGGACGTGGTCGTTCTTTCCCCCGGTCCGGGGCATCCCCGAGACCGACGCATGACCCGCCTCGCGCGACAGTTGTTGAGAAACTGGGACCGCGAGCGGTCGTTCCTGGGCGTCTGCCTCGGGCATCAGTTGGTCGGCGACTTTTACGGCGCCCGCGTCGTGCGCGCCCGCGCGCCGGTCCACGGCGAGACCACGGAGGTCCGTCACGATGGGAAGGGAGTCTTTGCGGGCCTACCGAACCCGTTCGCCGGCGCTCGGTACCACTCGCTGGTCGTCGACCCGACGAGCGTCCCACCGTGCCTCGAGGTTTCGGCTCGGAGCTCCTCCGGCGAGGTGATGGGACTCCGACACCGCTCCCGGCCGGTGGAGTCGGTGCAGTTCCACCCCGAGTCGTACCTCACCCACTCGGGAAATGCGCTCCTGCGGAACTTCCTCCGAGGCGCCCGCCGATGACGACCCCGATGCTCGCACGGCTGACGCAGCCCGAACGACTGCGCCGGGGCGATGCGCGCGCGACGTTGGAGGCCCTCTTGTCCTCCAACTCCTCCGACGTCGATCGGGCTGCGATCCTGGTGGCCCTGCGCGCGCGGGGGGACCGACCCGAGGAGCTGGTGGAGTTCGCTCGGGAGATGCGCGCTCGGGCGACCCCGTTCCCGATCTCGCACCGCAACCGGGCGGTCGACCTCTGCGGCTCGGGCGGGGCGGCCCGTCCGTCGTTCAACGTGTCGACCGTGAGCGCCTTGGTCGCGCGGGCGGCCGGCCTGCCCGTCGTCAAGCATGGGAACCGCAGCCGCCGTGTGTGCGGCTCGAGCGACCTCTTGGCGGCCCTCGGGCTCCCGATCGCAACATCGATCCCGTTCGCTCGCGAGTCGTACCGACGGTACGGCATCGCGTTCCTCCATGCGCCGCTGTTCCACCCCGCGACTCGGGCGGTGGCGGAGGTCCGACAGCGCCTCGGGATCCCGACGATCTTCAACCGGCTCGGACCGCTCTCGAATCCGGCGCGCGTCGGCGTCCAAGTGACCGGAGCCGTGGACGTCCCGACCGCGCGCGCCACCGCGTGGATCCTCGCTCGTCTCGGCGTCCATCATGGGGTCGCCGTGACGTCGGACGAAGGCTGCGATGAGTTCTCTCCCCGGCGGGGCTCGACGGCGTTCTTTTGGAGCCCGGCCGGGGTGCGACGGCGACGAGTTCACCCGGAGCGGGTTCTGGAGGCGGACGACCGGAACGGTTCCTGGGCCGAGCTCCCACCCCCCGCCGCCGCCGAAGAGACCGAGCGGCTCCTGGCGGGCGGCGGAGGGGCCCGCCGAGGAGCGGTGCTGCTGACGAGCGGGGCCGCGCTCTGGGCGGGCGGGGTAAGCACGAGCATCGCCGCCGGCGTCGATCGCGCGCGACAGGCCCTCGACTCCGGCGCGGCCGAACAGCTGCTCGCCGAACTACGCCTCCTCGCCCGTCGATTTCCCCGGAGCCAGGAGGCCTGACGATGGGTTTTCTGTCGCAGATGGTGGAGGAGACGAAGAAGGTCGTCTCCCAGCCGGGCTACCTCGCGGGCCTTCCAGCCCCCTCGCCGACCATCGCCCGGCGCGGGTTGCGACAGGCGATCCAGGAGGCGGGGGGTCCCGGAGCTCTGTTGGTCGAGTTCAAACGAGTCTCCCCGGGGTCCACGGCCCCGGCGTTGCCCACATTCTCGGCGGACGAATTCGTCCGAAGGGCGGAGCCCGGTGGCGTCTCGGGGTACTCGTGTCTCGCGTCGACGCCCCGCTTCGAAGGCTCATTGACCGACGTGCGGGACGTCGCGAACGCGACCTCTCGACCCGTCCTCTTCAAGGACTTCGTCGTCGACCCGGTGCAACTCGATGCCGCGGCCCGAGTCGGTGCGTCCGCAGTGCTGCTGATCGCACGACTCGAGACCGAGGGATATCTCACGACGCCGCTCGCCGAGCTTGCGCGAGGAGCGCACGCCCGCGGCCTCGAAGTGCTGCTCGAGTACCACGAGAGGTCAGAATTAAGCCGCACGGCGGACGTGGCGGCGGACATGCACGGCGTGAACGTCCGCGACCTCGACACCCTCCGGATGGAACCGGAGGTCGCGACCTCGACGCTCGAGGCCGCTCGGGAACGGCGGCCCCTGCTCGGCTTGAGCGGAGTCGCATCGTCGGGGGAGGCTCGGCGGTTCTGGGACGCCGGGGTCGACGGGATCCTCGTCGGTAGCGCCGTCGCTCGCGCGAGCGACCCGGGAGCGTTCCTGCGCTCCTTGCACCGCAGGGCGGCGGGGAGCGGCGCATGAAGACGTTCGTCAAGTTCTGCGGGCTCAAGGACGCCGAGGCGATCCGGGAGGTCCCGGCGGGCGGGGCGGCGGGGTTCGTCGTGGAGGTCCCGACGTCGCCCCGGAACCTCCCGATCGACAGCGTCCCCGCGTTGATCGACCACGTCCCGACGGAGGCCGAGGCGTGGGCGGTCGTCGTGGACCCTTCCGCCGAACTGGTCCACCGTCTGTTCGAGGAGGTAGGGGTCGACCGTATCCAAGTCTACGGAACGATCCCAGAGGGGCTCGAGTTCCTCGAGGTCCACCACCTCGTCCCATCGATCGCGGTCGGACCGCCCGGCGGGAACCTACCGGAGCCCACCGTTCCGCCCGCGGAGGATTACCCCCGGATCCACCTCGACGCGGCCGGACAGCCGGTCCCCGGAGGCAGCGGAGTGCGGCCCGACTGGGAGGTCTGCGCGCGGATCGTCGACGCGCACCCGGGCCGCAAGTTCGTCCTCGCCGGCGGGCTCACGGCCGAGAACGCGGGCGACGCGCTCGCGACGGTGCG
>JASHUL010000035.1 GCA_030039995.1 Thermoplasmata archaeon | reverse complement strand
GTGCCACCGAACACGACCGTGAGGACGGAACCGAGGATCCCGGCTACCGCGAACCCCTCCATCGCGTAGAGCGCCGGGTTGCTCTGGCCCCCGAGCAAGAACACCGCCCCGGAGATCGTGGCTCCCAAGGCGGAGAGGGCGGCGAGGCCGACGTAGGCGTGCGGCAGGGCACGGTACGGACGAGCCACAGCGGCGTTCGCGTAGATGCCCAACCCCAACGTCACGAGGGCCAGACCGATGTGGCTCGCGAGCGTGATCGGAAGGTAGCTGCTCTCCAGGGCGAGCGAGCCGCCGACAGCGGAGGTAAGGAGGAACATCACGAGGAGCAGTATCCCCCAGTAACGCAGAGAAGTAGACCGCGACGGGGTGGCCGTTTTCGACGGGGGATCGCTCGACATCGCCCGTCGCGAGCCATCGCAGAAGAGATAACGGTGACCGACTCGCCCTCGCACTCGGCGCGAAGTGTTCGTGCCCCGCCTCCCCCGAAGGGATCGGCGGGCTCGCAGGGTTCAACTCGGTGGACCGATCTGGGGGAACCGTGCCGGAGGGTACGCCTCCTACCGAAACCCGGGAACTAGGGCGGGAGCTGTTCGTCGTGCTATGGCTCACCGTCGTCGCCGCCGCCCTTGGGATCCTCGGGGTGATTCTCTACACGACCTGCGACCCGCAGTACCAGACGGGTCCCTTCTCCGTGGTGCGCATCGTTTGCAGCGACCCGTACACTTCTGAGGCCTACCTCGCGTTCTACCTGATGGCGATGGTCATCTGCGTCGGGATCGCCCGCCCCACGCGCCCCTCGAGTTCGTTCCCCAATGACGCATGGAACCCTAGGATCGCCGCGGTGTTCCTCGGCCTCGCTCTCACCGGGCTTTTCGTCCTCTTCGTCGTACTCTGAGCTCCGGGGCCGCGCGCCGAGACTTCCGTGAGCGGGACGCCGGACCAAACCCTCCGCCACCGGGAGTCTCGAGCACGACCTCGTCGCCCCGTTCGAGGTCGAGCGTGAACTTGCTGCCCGGCCGGAACCACCGATGCCCCCGCCGAACGCTCGCACGTCCCCCGGATCCGGGTCGGCCTCCCTCGCGTCCCGCGGGCGGTAGGAGAAACCGGTCCGCGATTAGGGAGAGTCGGGTGGCTTCGAGAAGTTCAAACGAGCGAACGATCCCGTCCCCGCCCCGATAACGTCCGTCCCCACCCGATCCCGTCCGGATCGAGTAGCGGTGGAATCGGACGGGATACTCCTTCTCGACCACCTCGACCGGCGTGTTCAGGGTGTTCGTCATGTGAGTGTGGACCCCCGATACTCCGGGGCCGTTGGGACGCGCGCCGGACCCCCCACCGATCGTCTCGTAGTACGCCCAAGCGGGCCCTGCCGGACCGCGACTTCCCATCATCAGATTGAACATGGTCCCCGAAGAATTCGCCGGCAACGGTTCGGGGACGACCTTTCCCAACGCTCCGAGCACCACGTCGGCGATGCGCTGCGAGGTTTCGACATTTCCGCCGGAAACGGCAGCGGGACGGCGCGGATGGACGAGGCTGCCCTCGGGGGCCCGGACCCGGAGAGAGTCGTACAATCCCTGGTTCGTCGGGAGGTCGGACGGGAGCACCGCGCGGGTCGCGTAGGAGCTGGCCGAGAAAGTGACCCCGAAGACTGCGTTGAGCGGCGCCGGCACCTGACGGTCCGTGCCGTCGAAGTCGACCTCGACGGAGCCGCCCGCCACTCGCAGGCTCGCCCGCACGCGGAGGCGTCGATCGCCGAGCTCGAGGAAGTCCTCGGAGGTGACCCGAATCTGGGGCAGCCTTCGAAGGATCCGTTCGACCCGACGACGGGTCGTCCGCTGGGCCTCGCTCCAAGCGGCCTCGACCGAAGCTCGACCGTATCGGTCGAACAGCCGGCGTACCCGGTCGAGACCGAGCCGGTTCGCGGCTATCTGAGCCTGCAGGTCTCCCCATGACGAAGCCGGATCGCGGACGTTCGCGGCGAACGTTCGCCACACGGGGAGCTGGGAGAGGTCGCCGGCCGCAAACCGGGCCGGTGGCAGTACCGCCCCTTCTCCGTAGAGGTCCTGGGCCTCCGGATTCAGGCTCCCCGGGACCGGACCGCCGACGTCGACGTGATGGGCCTTGTTCACGACGTAGGCGGATAGACGGTTCCGGTAGAACACCGGGGCGAGCAGCATCAGGTCGTTCAGGTGCGTGCCGGAGACGTACGGGTCGTTCACGAGCACCATCTCGTGGGGCCGAAGAGGGGTCCCCTGCCGGTCGATCTCCGCGAGGAGCGCTCGGACGCCCACCGCGAACGAGCCGAGGTGTACCGGGATGTGCTCCGCCTGGGCCACGATCGCCCCACGGGCCGAGAGGACCGCGGTGCTGTGGTCCATGCGCTCTCGGATGTTCGGGGAGAGCGCGGAGCGCTTCAGCGCGACACCCATCTCCTCTGCCAGGAACTCGGTCGATTTCGCGACCAGCTCCCACCGCGCCGTCACGGCGGCCTCCGTCGCATCCGAAGCTCTCCGCCGGGCAACACTCGCGCTCGCCAGCCCGGCGGAACCCATGTGCACGAGCCGTACTCTTCGATCGCGGCGGGGGCGTCGATCGCCGTACCGACCGGAAGACCCTCCCGGTCCCAGACCGTGAGTCGGAGGTCGCGGCCGTCCCAAAAACCGGGTCGCTCGGAACGGACCGGCGGTCCGGTCGGGAGGAATCGAACGCGCGCCTTCCGGCGTGGGCGGAAGGCGAAGACACGGAGGGCGACCAGCTCGACCTCCCGTTGCAATGAGAAGCCGAAGGTCTGTTCGTGCCGGCGGACGAAGTCGGCGACCACCCGGTCGCGATCCGGTCGCACCAGAGGTACGGACAGTTCGGACCCCTGACCCCGATATCGAACGTCGACGCTCGCCGAGAAGCGGAGTGCGGAGACCCGGCCCTGAAGCTGTCGGCGCAGCCGACCCAGCTCCTCTGCCAGGTCCGACGGGAACGCGGAGCGCGCCTCGTACTTCCACTCCGACTGCACCAGACCAAGCGCGCTGAAGACCCCCGGGTGCCGAGGCACGATCACGTCTCGGATCCCGACCTCCTCGGCCACGGCCGCCGCGTGCTGAGGCCCGGCCCCCCCGAAGCTCACGAGGCTCGAAGTGGTCGGATCTCTCCCGCGCTCGACGGTGACGAGGCGGATCGCTCGCGCCATCTCCAGGTTCGCGAGTGCGACCGCCGCGTTCGCCACCTCCAGCGTCGAGCCGAGTCGGCCGAGCCCGCGTCGGGCCGCGCCCGCGTCGAGGGGCATCGACTTTCCGAGCAAATACGGACCTAGCACTCCCAACACCAGGTTGGCGTCCGTGAGCGTAGGACGAGCCCCTCCTCGACCATACGACATCGGACCGGGAAGGGCACCGGCGCTGTCGGGTCCTACCCGGAGGCTGCCCGCGTCGTCGCGACGTATGACGGTACCTCCTCCGGCCAGAACCTCCGCGAGGTCGACGAACGGGAAGCGGACGGGATATCCCGTCCCTTTGGCGCGGCGGCCATGGTGCGAGCTCCCCCCCACCTCAAGCTCGTGGACGAGCTCGACCCGGCCTCGCAACACCGCCCCGGCTTTGGCGGTCGTTCCGCCCATGTCGAAGCTGATCGCCGACTCCACACCGAGGCGTCGCGCCAACTCGGCCGTCGCGACGACCCCCGCGGCCGGGCCGGATTCCACGGTCTGGGCCGGTCGTTCGGTGGCTTCGGGGAGGGAGATCAGACCCCCCGAGCTGGCCATCATGCTCACGGAACGGACCCCGAG
>JASHUL010000034.1 GCA_030039995.1 Thermoplasmata archaeon | reverse complement strand
GGCGCCTCGGTGACGTCGACCTTGACGTCGCGCCCGATGCCGCCCAGCGCTTCCCGGATCTCGTGCAGGTGCTCTCGGAACTGTGGCCGTGGCTCTTCGTCGGTCATGGCTTTCCCGGTTCCCGGGCGGAGCTGATCGTCCAAAAACGTTGAGGTCGACCCGCAGCGGAGGACGACGGGCCCTCGCGGTGGCCCGTCCGGCCCCGAACCATGGGGTGTTTCGCGCTCTCTCGCGGTGGATTATGAGCACCGTTTCCCTCGGGGGATGTCATGGCGCCGACTCGAGGCCGATCGCCGCGCCCCGCTCGAACGAAGACCGTGCCGGTCGACGGAGGAGCGGTCGCGTACGATGTCCTCGGGGACGGCCCCGAACTGCTGTTCCTCCACTCCGTGATCGCGGACCGGCGGATGTGGGATCGGCAGTTCTCCCGATTCTCCGACCGGCATCGCGTGATCCGCTTCGACCTCCGCGGCTTCGGCGGGTCGTCGGCGGCCACCGGCCCCTACTCCTGCACCGACGATATCGAAGCACTCCTCGATCACCTGGGGGTGGGCTCCGCTTACCTCGTCGGCTCGAGCATGGGCGGAGCGATGGCCGTCGACTATACCCTCGCCCATCCCGAGCGGGTCCGCGGGCTCTTCCTCGCCGCCCCCGGCCTCTCGGGCGGATTTTCCCCGCCGTTCGACGCCGACGAGACGGCGGCGTTCGAGTACGACGAGAAGAAGTCGCAGGAGCTCTCGGCCGCGTGGGCGGGAAAGGAGTCCGCGCGGTCGTTCGAGCTCCTTCGTGAGCTCTGGTGCTCCGCGCTGGAGGGGGACGCGCTCGCGCTCTTCCGACGGATGGTCGAGGAGAACGCGGCCGAGGTGTTCGACAATCGGAGCCTCAAGTTCGCCCGGGACCCGCCCGCTGCCGCGCCTCGCCTCGCGTCGGTCCGCGTCCCCACGACCGTGCTGTACGGGGACCGGGACAATCCGTCCTCCGTGCCGTTCGCGAAACGGATCGCGCGCGGGATCCCCGGGTCTCGACTCGAGGTCGTCTCCGGCGCCGACCACCTCCTCAATCTCTCTCGGCCGGAGCCGTTCGACCTCGCCCTGCGGGCCGCCCTCGGAGAGGTCGGGTAGACTCCTCCCCTCCGGGAGCCCCGAGTACCCGCCCCGAGCGACTCGACCCCACGGCCGGTCGGCCCTGCCCTCGCGGCCGTGGCCGGGGCGGTGAGTGAAGCTGCGTTATACCGGGACGCGATGCGGGGAGTGGCGCGTCCGAGAGTCGTGGGATGCTCAAGTACTATCTTTGGGCACTGACCGAGAAAACCGCGTCGTACGTCCCGTTCGCACGGTCCGCGGCCTTCACGACCTGCGATTTCGTCAGCCGGTACCGGGGCGAATGCCTGTCGTTCACTTCGACGTTCCGCGCGGTCCGGAACGTGCGTGAGCTCGCGCCCGACGGAGGGAATGTCCTCGACTTCGGCACCGGTTGGTTCCATCATGACGCCTTCCTGATCTACCTGCTCGGGGAGTACACGACGTACCTCTGCGACATCGAGGACCGGGGCGATCTCCGCGCGATCCAGAACTACCTGCGGACCCTCACCTCGCACCGGGACGAGGTCTGCGCGGGCCTCGGCATCTCGCCGGACGAGTTCGACCGCAAGATCGCTCCCCTGCGGGAGCTCCGGTCCCGAGAGGAGATCTACCGTCACTGCCACTTCGTCCCCTGTATCGTCCCGCATCCCGAGCGGCCGTTCCTTCCGCCGGACTCGATCGACTTCATGGTCGGAAGCTGCGTCCTGAACCACATCCCGCCGGCGGTCCTCGCGACGGAGCTGCGCTCGCTCCGCTCCGCCCTCAAGGACGATGGGCGCATGTGCTTCCTGATCGGTCACGAGGACCACTGGGCGTTCCACGACCCGTCGGTGAACAAGTTCAACTTCTATCGGTACTCGGACGCGTACTACCATCGGTTCTTCGAGACGAACTTCGAGTACCACAATCGGATGGTCAAGGGAGAATGGTTCGACCTGTTCCGCGAGGTCCCCCTCACGGTCGAGGGGTACAGCTCGGTCGCCACGGAATTGACCCGGTCCGAGATCGATCGGCTGCCCCGGATCGACCCGCGGTTCGCACGGTACCCCCGGGAAGACCTCGCCGCGATGTACAGCTACTTTCTGCTGGCGAAGTGACCCCCGGGGCCTCGCGCCGAGCCGGGCACCGGGCCCGGCCGCGAGGCGTACGTCACTGGATCGGGCCGAGGTCCATCGTGCCGAACGCCCACGCGGCGACCAGGAACGCCCCCGCGGCCAGGAGCGCGAGGACCCCGAGGCCGAACAGGTCGTTCGGACCGAGCGTGCCCGAGAAGGCGTCGCGGATCGTGTTCGCCGCGTACGTGAGCGGGTTGATGTAGAAGACCGCCGCGAGCAGCTTCGGCGTCTTCGACGTGATCGGATAGTAGACGGTCGACAGGAAGATCGCGAAGAGCTGCAGGAACGACTGGATCGAGAAGTACGCGTTCGCCGAGCGCAGCCGGGACCCGAGCGCGATCAGGAACCCCGCGAAGAAGATGCTCCCGAACGTGACGGTCAGGAGCACCGTCCCGACCCCGAGCGGGGAGAGCGGCGGAAGGCCGGTGAACGGGAGCCCGACGAGCATCATGATGCCGACGCCCACCAGGGAGAACAGCAGCGAGGTCAGGACGAGACCGCCCAGGTACTCCGAGCGCAGGAACGGACCGGAGAAGACCTGCTCGACCATCGACCAGCGCCGGTCGAGCCAGAAGAGGTTCCCCGACACCACGCCGCCCGTGATCATCTGGAAGGCGACCATCCCCGGCACGAGGAACGCCGTGTACGAGGTTCCTCCGGTGACGTCGGACGAGACGATCGTGCTGAACATCGTCCCGAGCACGATGATCGTGATCGCCGGCTGGCCGAATCGGATGATCGCCGTGAGCGGGTCCAGGTTCGAGGCGAAGTTCCGGACCACCAGCCGGAAGACCGGCGGGAGCTTCAGGTCAACCTCCCGTCGCCGCCGGGCGGCAGGAGCCCGGCGTGCGGTCCCGCCGCGTCGGTCCCACGGTCGGGTTCCTCGTCCGCGCCCCCGATCATCCCAAGGAACGCGCTCTCGAGCGTCGCTTCCTCGACCGACATCCGTTCGATCCCGATCGACCGGGAGTGGGCCCACTGGCTCAGCCACGGAAGCAGCGACTCCGCCTCCGCCGAGCGGAACGCGAGCCGAGCCCCGA
>JASHUL010000033.1 GCA_030039995.1 Thermoplasmata archaeon | reverse complement strand
GAGCAGGACGTCGAGGCCGAACTCCGCGAGATCGAGCGTGAGCTGCGCTAAGGCTGGGTCCCTCGACGGGCCCGCGCGGGAGTTCGCGCGTTCGTTACTTCGACCGGCCCCGGCGTCGCCGAGCGTCTCGCGCCCGCGCGGCGAGGAACTTCCGAGTCTCGGACTCGTCGATCTTCACCAGCCGTCCGAGGTCGCGGACCGGCCGCCGGCTTCGGTCGACGCGCAGGTTGACCCAGAAGCTCGGATAGTGCTCCGGAAACCACCGCTCTCGGTGGGAGACGAGGATCGCGGCCGACTCCATGCCGCGTCGATCGCCGCCCTCGGCCGCCCCGGCGTCGAGCGCCTTCATCATCCGGGACGCGAGGCTCCCCCGCGTGGACTCGAACGCCTTCGCCATCGCCGGCACGACCTCGTCCGCCGCGAGTAGGTTCCCCTGACAGGAGAACCCGTGACCGGTGACGTGCAGGGCGTGGGAGAGGCACTTCTTCCCGGTCCACGCCGAGGACGTCCCCCGCCGGTCGACCACCCCGAGCTGCCGGTGGTCCCGGCCCGGATCCGAGCGGGTGAGACGTCGCACGACCTCCTCCGCCCCGAGGCCCTTGCGGAGCAGGTCGATCCCTCGCGGCCCGAAGAAGTAGTTCACGTTCGCCTGGGTGGCGACCGCCCCCACCTTCCACTCGGCCCACGGTACGAGCGCGCCGACGCTCGGGGGCTTGGTCGCCACCGCGACCCCCCAGTAGGCGAGGTCCGGGTCGCAGGCGACGATCGAGAACGTACCGTGCTCGCGCGGGTCCCGCATCGGTGAGGGTCCCGACAGGGAAGTCGAGCTATGAAGCGTTCTACCCACGAGGGTGGCCGTCCGGTCCGCGGGGGCCCGCGGGCGCCCCCACCTTGGGGGGAAGCTCCTCGACTCCGACGACCGAGTCGTCCGCTTCGCGCCGGATCTTCTCGTTCTCGGTCGC
The DNA here is from genome assembly GCA_030039995.1 of Thermoplasmata archaeon. Classification (GTDB taxonomy): domain Archaea; phylum Thermoplasmatota; class Thermoplasmata; order Lutacidiplasmatales; family UBA184; genus Lutacidiplasma. Next base: position 6,135 of record JASHUL010000033.1, on the reverse strand, counting down.
GGGTCGTAGCCCGTTCACCGACACGAAGCCGGCCTGGAAGACGACGCGGGCGAACCCGGCACGACGTGCGCCCGCGAGCTCCCCGCCGTTGCCGTCCCCGACAAAGATCGCCTCCGCCAGCGGGACGCCACCCCAACGAGGCAGGAGCGCCCGGAACGCTTCCGCCGAGGGCTTGGCGTGTCCGACATCGCAGGAAAACACGGTAGCATCGAACAACGGGGCGAGGGCGGACGACGGCCAGGCCCGGTACTCCCGCTCGTCGCAGTTGCTCACGAGACCGAGGGTCCACCCTCGACGCTTCAGCTCGCGCAGCGACGCGACGATCGCCGGTCGCGGCTCTTGGATCGCCCGATCGCAATATCGCCCCAGCAGGTCGTCGACCCGCGACCACGTCTCGGGCGGCGGTGAGACCCCCCGCGCGCGGCAATACGCCTGGACGCGCTCGAGAACGGTGGGAGACCGGGTGACCTGCCGTTCGGCAGACTGTGCCGCCCACGCCGCGACGAACTCGGATTCGGGGAGGCCCAGCAATCGGGCGACCTCGGGGGCGCGGCGGAATCCGGACGGGCGAAACTCCTCGGGGTCGACCAGGGTATGGAACAGGTCGAACGCGATCGCCCGGAGTCGGACCTCGGCCATCGGCCGACGCTACCCGACCGGGACGATAGCGCTGCGCCCGGCCCCCTCCCGCTCGGGCCGGCGACGGAGCCGGAACCAAAGTTCGCGGAGCCCCGTCGAGCGACGCGGCTCCGGACACCGGTTTCTAATAGTCAAAAACGCGTACTAATTTCGGCCATGCCGCAGCTCGTGGCCGACCTGGCCGAGCTTCCGTCCGGCTCGCACGCCGTGAGCTTCTACGCCGCCCAAGGCGAGGCCGCGGAGCAGGCGGTCCGATTCCTTGCGGGCGCCCCGAAAGACGAGCCGACCTCGTTCTGGGTCACCGACCCAGGGACCGCCGAGGAGTACAATCGCCGACTCGAGACGGCCTCTCCGGACCACGTCGGCTGCGTCGTCGCGATCGACCACGAGCAGGTCGAACGTGTGGACGGACGCCTTCGCCCGTGCGCCGAGGTGCGCGCCTTCCTCCGTGAGCACCCGGGCAGCATCACGGCGGGGGGCGACACGCTCTCGCAGTACATGGTGCCCGGCACCGTGCCGGAACACCTCGAGTACGAGTCGTGGTTCCAAGAGCAGCCGCGCAGCGGCTCGCGGTTCGTCTGCCCCTACGACCTCCGTCGGATCCCTCCGGCCATGGCGCCGTCGGTGCTGAAGGAGCTCGGAAAGCAGCACTCGCACGTGAAGCTCTCGTCGTCCCCGGAACCGGCGGTGCGCCTCTTGCAGCTGTTCATCTTCGGCAGCGAGGCCGACGTGCCCGTCCCGCTCCAGGACGACCTCGAGGCGGCCCGCGAGCGTGGATGGGTCGCTCGCGATTCGCCCCGGGCGCCTCTCGCGCTGACGGAATCCGGACGGGAGATCGTCCGGGAGTGGGGCGAGCGGACCACGGTCAACTGGTAGCCGAGACCGTCGCGGCGGGGTCGACACTCGGTCTTCCTTTCGAGGTATCGGCTTTTTCTCCCCCGAACGCCCTCTTTCGGTCGTGGAGCGACCGATCGCCGGTGCGGTGCTGACCATCATTGGCGGATTTTTCATCCTGATCGGAGGGTTGATCCTGTCGATCTTCGGGTCGATCTTCCTCGCCTTCTTCGGGGTGACCAGCTGGTTCTTCTACGTCGGGCTCCTGATCGGCATCCTCACGCTGGTGAGCGGGGGTCTGATGCTCGCGATGCCCTCGATGCACGTCGCGTGGGGGGCGCTGGTGGTCGTCTTTGCGATCGCCAGCTGGGTCTTCGCGCTCGGGGGCCTCTTCCTCGGCTTCCTGCTCGCGCTGATCGGCGGGATCCTCGCGATCGTGTGGAAGCCGATGTCGAGGGCGCCGCAGCCGTATACGACCACCGGCTTCCAGGTACCGCCCCCGCCCCGCTAGGCGCGGGAACACCCCCAGATCAGGTCACTTGGTCCCGCTTCGACCGAAGGTCGGTCCCGTGCTCGAGCACGGACTTCAGGTTGAGCAGGTAGTACGTCCAGCCGGAATTGATCGCCCCGTAGAGCCACGTCCACTTCTTCCCGGACTTGAAACCGCGGTGATGGAGCCGGAGCTCCGTCCCCCGCCCTTTCCGAGCGAGGGAGAATCGAGCCTCGGTGCGGAATAGCTTGCCTCCCTCGAACCGGTCGTTCCACTCGTAGTGGACCCGCTTGGGCGGGTCGAACTCGTTGACCTTCCCCCGCATCGAATACCCCCCTTCCCGCCACGTGAACCGGAACGTCCCGCCCTTCTTGGGCGTCACCGCGGCCTTCGCGAGGAACCACTTCGCGAGCTGCTTCGGGTCGGTCAGCGCGGCGAACACCTTCTCCCGGGGTGCCGCGTAGTAGTAGACCTTCGTGATCGGCGGGATCTTGGCCATCGTCCTCCGGACCGGCGGCGCCCTGATAAGCGCGCCGCCGACGACGCCCGTCTCGGAGACAGAGGCCTTAACTCGGAGCCCACGAGTTCGGGTCCCGTGCCCGAACGGCGCCGTCTCGCCGCGATCATGTTCACCGACCTCGTCGGGTTCACGAAGCTCGGACAGGACGACGAGGAGGAGGCGCTGCGACTGCGCACGGAGCATCAGGGGATCCTGCGACCGATCTTCGTGGCGCACGGGGGGCGCGAGGTCAAGTCGCTCGGCGATGGGTTCCTGGTCGAGTTCCCGAGCGCGATCGACTCGACGCGGTGCGCGGTCGAGATCCAACAGAAGGTCGCCGAGCGGAACGCGGCCCCGGGGGCCCACGGGCGGCTCCAGCTTCGGATCGGCATCCACGTCGGGGACGTCGTGGGGGACGGCGACGATATCGTCGGCGACGCGGTGAACGTCGCCTCGCGTATCGAGGCCCTCGCGGACGCCGGGGGCGTCTGTGTCTCGGGGTCCGTCTACGACCAGGTCCGGAACAAGCTCCGCCTGCCGCTCGAAAAGATCGGGGCCCGGACGTTGAAGAACGTCACCCACCCCGTCGACGTCTACCGTATCCTCCTGTGGGGGGATGCCGACCGGCCGGCGGTCGACACCCCGGGCGCGGTGCGGCTCGCGGTCCTCCCCCTCGCGAACATGAGCCCGGACGTAGGGGACGGGTATTTCGCGGACGGGCTCACCGACGAGCTGATCTCCCAGGCGTCGAAGATCCCCGGTCTCCGAGTGATCCCCCGGACGTCCGTCCAGCGGTACAAGGACGCGACGAAGTCGCTGCGCGACGTCGCGCAGGACCTCGGCGTGCGCCTCGCGCTCGAGGGCAGCGTCCGCAAGTCGGGCAATCGGGTGCGGATCACCGTCCAGCTCGTCGACCCGACCAGCGAGGAGAGCCTCTGGTCGTATCGGTACGACCGGGCGCTCGACGACATCTTCGCCATCCAGGACGACATCGCGGGCCAGATCGCCGCCTCGCTGACCGCGCACGTACGGGGCAGCACGGCCCCGGCTCCTCCACCGTACGTGGCCGGGGGCCGGGAGACCGAGAACCTCGAAGCGTACACCCAATTCCTGCACGGCCGCAAGTTGCTCAGCGAACGCACCTCGGAAGAGTCGATGCGCGAAGCGGTCCGGCGGCTCGAGTCCGCGGTCGCCCTCGACCCCAAGTTCGCCCGCGCCCACGCCCGGCTCGCCGAGGGGCTGCTGTGGCTCGCCACGGAGGGCGCGGCCGACTACTTTTCGACGACCCATCGGGCGGAGGCCGAGCTCGCGGTCGCCCTCGGTCTCGACGAGCGGCTCGCGGAGGCCCACAGCTGCCTGGCCGCGATCCACCTCGCCGCGGAGCAGCGCGCCGACGCGTACCGGGAGTCCCGCCGGGCGGTAGAGCTCAACCCGAGTCTCGCCGAGCCGTACCGCTGGCTCGCCCAGCTCGCGGCCAGCGAGCGGAGGATTGACGACTGCGTCCGGCTCCTCGAGACCGCCTTCCAGATCGACCCGCTCGACGTGAACGTGATCGCCTTCCTGGGGCACGCGTACCTCTACGCTCGCCGGTACGGGGACGCCCTCGCGCACTGGGAGCGGTCGAAGCCGATCGTCGCCTTCCGGACGAACGCGCACCTGACCGAGTACTACCTGTCGCAGGGCGAGTACGAGAAGGCGAAGGGGACGCTTCGCGAGATGGAGAGGATCCGGCCCACGAGTGCCTGGGCCCAATGCTACGGCGGGATCCTCGCGGCGCGCATCGGCGACGCGGCCGGCGCGCGGGCGGCGGTCGAGGCCCTCCGCGGAGGACCCGAAGGTCGGGAGGTGCGGTACTTCCTGGCCGGATTCGTCGAGTTCGCGCTCGGGGACCAAGAAGCGTTCTACGCGTCCATGGAACGGGCCAGGGTCTCCGGAGTGACGCCCGCGCTCGAGCTGATGTACTCGCCGCTGTTCGATAGCGCCCGGTCGGACCCTCGCTTCCGGGACTACGTCGAGCAGTTCGTGCACCCTCCGGAAACTTCGTAGATTCCGGGGGCCGTTCCAACCCCTCTCGGGAGGGTATTAACCCCCGAGATCGTTCGCGGAGCGAGGTCCGGCCGATGGTCGTCAAAACGATCGTGCACTTCGAGATCCCCGCGAACGACGCCGAACGATTGAGCCAGTTCTACTCCCGCGTCTTCGGTTGGAAATTCGAGCGGTCGCCGATGCCCGACATGGAGTACTGGATGATCTCGACCGGTCCCCAGGGCCAGAGCGTGGGCGGCGGAATGTATCGCCGGATGGGGCCGAACGACGGCCCGCGCAACTACGTCCTGGTCGACCGGATCGACCCCGCGATCGCGGAATTCAAAGCGGCGGGCGGTCGAGAGGTCGTCCCGAAGGCCGAGGTACCCGGGATGGGGCTCAGTTTCATCGGCGCCGACCCCGAGGGCAACCTGATCGCACTGTGGGAGTCTACGATGGCTCCGCCCCCGGTACCCCCGAAGTCCCGCCCCAAGTCGCGCCGGAAGGCCCGGACGACGAAGAAGCGCCGAAAGTAGCGCGGAAAGTTCGGGGCGAGCGACCCCGGCCGGGAGCACGAAACCTCATTAGCGACGGCCCGGATTCCGGCCGGGCTCGAGGGAACGGTGTCCCGCGCCGCGCGGGCCCGAGCTCGAACGGTCGATGAGTCGGAGAGGCAAGTACAAGGTCGCCCTCGTGCAGATGGCGTGCGGGCCCGACCCGGACGCCAACACGGACCTCGCGATCCGCCGCGTGGAGGACGCCGCGCGCCAGGGCGCGGCGGCGGTCTGTCTGCCGGAGCTGTTCCGTACCCAGTACTTCTGTCAGCGAGAGGACCACGCGATGTTCGACGAGGCCGAGCCGATCCCCGGTCCGACCACCGAGCGGTTCGCCGTCGTGGCCCGGGAGCGAAAAACGACGGTGTTCGTGCCGCTGTTCGAGCGTCGTTCGGCCGGTCTCTACCACAACACGACCGCGGTCATCGGTCCGGACGGGAGCTTGCTCGGACGGTACCGCAAGATGCACATCCCGGACGACCCGCTCTATTACGAGAAGTTCTACTTCGCCCCCGGCGACCTGGGCTTCCCGACGTTCCCGGTCCACGGAGGACGCACCGGGGTGCTGATCTGTTGGGACCAGTGGTATCCCGAGTCGGCCCGCCTCGAGGCGCTCGGCGGGGCGGAGCTCCTGCTCTACCCGACCGCGATCGGCTGGCATCCGGCGGAGAAGGACGAGTTCGGCCGAGCCCAGCACGATGCGTGGGAGACGGTCCAGCGGGCGCACGCGATCGCGAACGGTCTCTACGTGGCGGTACCGAACCGCGTCGGTCACGAGCACGGCGACGTTCGGGGCAACCGCGCCGAGGGGCCCGGCATCGAATTCTGGGGAGGCTCGTTCGTGGCCGACCCGTTCGGTCGCGTCCTCGCGAAGGCGTCCCACGACCGGGAGGAGACGCTCTTCGTGGAGGTCGACCCGGAGGAGGTCGAGAACGTGCGCCGCCATTGGCCGTTCCTGCGTGACCGTCGGGTCGACGCGTACGGGGCGATCACCCACCGATTCCTCGACACGCCGTGACCGCGACCCGAGCGCCCCGGCGCCCGCCCCGCGCGAGCGGCTACCGCATGCCGGCGGAGTGGGCACCGCACGCGGG
>JASHUL010000032.1 GCA_030039995.1 Thermoplasmata archaeon | reverse complement strand
AGATCGCGTACGACGGCGGGTTGGTGAGGGTGATCGGGAGCGACGAGACGTTGTACGTCACGTTGTAGTCGCCGTAGTAGGTCGTGGTCGTGTGCCCGTGGGTCGTCACCGAGGTCGGTGCGTGACCTCCGAGCACGTAGTCCGACGAGGCCCCGTTGCCGTTCGGGCACGCGGTCGCCGACGGGTTGTCGCTGAGGTAGTAGACGCTCACGGTCGTCGCGGCCGAGAGGCTCGCGGTCGCCGTCGTCACGCTCACGTAGTCGGTCGTCCCCGCAATGTTGCCGAGGAAGTCGAGGCCGGCGGCCGCCGCGAGATACGTCTGGTCGCTGAGCCCGACCTCGAGGAGGGTGACGTCCGCTCCCGTGTGGGAGGCGGTGACCGTGATGTTGTCGTTGTTCCCCACGACCTCGAAATTCACGTTCCCCCCATCGGAGATCGTGGTCGGAATCGAGAGGTTATTGCCGAGGACGAGGACATTCATCGTCCCGGTGCCGGTCAGGCTGAGGGTGATCGCCGTGCGCACGGTCGGCGACGTGCCGCTGTCCGCGACATTGAAGTTGTACGTCCCGTCCGTGCCGCTCAGCGAGTACGGGGTCGTCGTGCCCGAGACGTTCCAATAGAGCGTGCTCGCCGTGCTGGCGCCCGTGCAAGCGACTGCGTTGGCCGCGAGCGTACAACCTCCGCCGGGGTTCGAGTAACCGAGTGTCCCGACGGTCGGCGCCGAGTACGACCACGCGCCCCCGATCGGAACGCTCAGGCTGATCTCGGATCCGTTCGAGAGGGGCGATAGCGAGCCCGCGTCGGCCGACGCGAACGGAGGCGTTCCCGCCGACCCGAGGGTGATCGGCTGGCTGAACTGCGCGCCGACCGCGTCTGCGGCCGAGGCCGCCTCGAGCAGCGCCGATAGGCGACCGACCTGATTCTCGACCTGGACGACGTGGTTCAGGTCGTTGACGCTCATCTGGCCCGGAAGGGTCGTGGTAAGGTAGTTCGCGAGGAACGTGACGACGAGGAGGAGTCCGAGGATCGTCGCGACCGCGGAGACCTGGCCGCGACGGCCTCGCAGCCGCCACTTTCGGACCGTACGGCGACGCGAGATCACGGTACCCTCAGTAGGGGAGTAAAATACCCTCGGGCGCGCTATTTAGACTTTGGCCGAGAGGACCGGCGGCGACGCCGTTTTCTCCCCCAGCGCGGCCGCGACCCTTATCTTTCTCCCTTCCTCCCCTCTCGGGGTAAGGGGAGTGGCTTCCGAAGACGGTGCCCCGGTCCGGGTGGAGCGAGCGCTCCTCTCGGTCGACGATAAGAGCGGCCTCGCGGAGTTCGCGAGGGGCCTCGCCGAGCTCCGTGTCGAGCTCTGGGCGACCGGGGGAACGCGGCGGTCGCTCACCGAGTCCGGGGTCGCCGTCGGGGCCGCCGAGGACCTCACCGGCGTGGCCGCCTGGTTCGGCGGTCGGGTAAAGACGCTCCATCCGGCGCTGCTCGGCGGGATCCTCGCACCCCGCACCGAGGCCGGGCTCCGCGAGATGCAGGAGCGCGGGCTGCGACCGTTCGACCTCGTGGTCACGAACTTCTACCCGTTCGAGCGCCACCTCGCCGACCACCCCGACGCGACCGACCGTGAGGAGTTCGTCGACATCGGCGGGGTCACCCTCGCGCGCGCGGGCGCGAAGAACCACGCCTGGGTGACGGTCGTGACCGACCCCGCGGATTACGCGCCCCTGCTCACGGAGCTCCGCTCGAACGGCGGGGCCGTCAGCGCCGCGACCCGCGCCCGGCTCGCGGGGGCAGCGTTCCGGCGGACGACCGCCTACGACGCCGCGATCGCGGACGCGTTCGCCCCTCGGGAGGCGGGAAGCGACCCGTTCCCCGAGGAGGTCCGGTTCCGGCGCGAGCCGATGAAGCTCCGCTACGGGGAGAACCCCCACCAGCCCGCCGCGGTCTATCGCCGGGTCGACGCGGGTGCCGGAGCGGCCGGGCCGCGGCCGTTCCGAGTCCTGAAGGGCGACGCGCTCAGCTTCACGAACCTGCTCGACGTCGACACCGCGCTCGCGATCGTGGCGGAGTTCCCCGGCCCGAGCGCCGCCGTCGTCAAGCATGCGACCCCGTGCGGGGTCGCCTCCGGCGCGACCGTGCGCGAGGCGCTCGAGCGCGCGATCGCGACGGACCCGGTCGCGCGGTACGGCTGCGCGGTCGCGGTCAACCGCCCGTTCGGCCCGGGCGATGCGGGCGCGTTCAAGGGCGTCTTCGTCGACCTCCTCGCGGCGCCGTCGTTCGACCCGGCCGCGCTCGAGAGCCTCGGCCACCGCGCGAAGGTGAAGGTCGTCGAGGTCGCCCCGCCCTCCCTCGCCGACCCCGGTTGGGAGACGAAGAGCGCGCTCGGGCGGCTCCTCCTGCAGGCCCAAGACCGTCGGGAGCTCGTCCCCGGCGACTTCAAGCTCGTCACGTCCACGGCCGCCTCCCCCGAGGCCGGGTGCGCGCTGGACTTCGCATGGAGGGTCGTGCGGCACGCGAAGTCGAACGCGATCGTGCTTGCGGACGGGGCGAAGACCGTCGGGATCGGCTCCGGTCAACCGACCCGAGTGAAGGCGGTCGAGCTCGCGTGCGAGGTGGCGGCCGAGCGGGCGCGCGGGTCGGTGCTCGCCTCGGACGCGTTCTTCCCGTTCGCGGACGGCATCGAGGTCGCGGGCCGGGCCGGCGTCCGAGCGATCATCCAGCCGGGGGGCAGCCTGCGCGACCCCGAGGTGATCGCGACCGCCGAAAAGTACGGGATCTCGATGTACTTTACCGGCTGGCGAGTTTTCCGCCACTAGGGGGCCGTCGCGGCGCCGGGAAGTGGCGGCGGAGGATCGTGCGGAATCCGGCCGGGTCGACCGGCCCGACCTCGCGGCCGGTCTCGTGACCGCCCCGGAGGAAGACGAAGGTCGGGATCGAGTGGATCCCGTACGAACGGGTCACGAGCGACGCCTCGTCGACGTTGACCGTGGCGAACTTCACCCGGCCGGCGAGCCGTTCGGAGAGGTCGCGGAAGACCGGCTCGGTCGCTCGGCACGGCGCGCTCCAGTCGGCGTAGAAGTCGACCACGACCGGGATCGGCGAGCGGATCACCTCGCGCTCGAACGTCTCGTCGTTCACGCGGACGGGGACGGTACGCTCCGGCACGTGGGACACCTCGGGCGTTTTCGATTTCTACCGGACCTTTAAAGACCCGGTTGCTGCGGCGACCGTGCCCGCGGCGGAGGGGCGGTCCCACGCCACCCGCCCGGCGGTACCGCGGTCGGTAGGGACGACCCTCGTCCGGTGGTTTCGTCGCCATCGTCGCCCGCTCCCGTGGCGGCGGGACCGGGACCCGTACCACGTCTGGGTCGCCGAGGCGCTCCTGCAGCAGACCCGCGTGGCCCAGGCCGTACCCTATTACGAGCGGTTCCTCCGACGCTTCCCGACGGTCCGGTCGCTCGCCCGCGCCCGGCTCGAGGACGTGCTCAAGGCCTGGCAGGGTGCCGGGTACTACGCGCGCGCCCGTCACCTGCACGCGGCGGCGCGCGTCGTCGTCGCGGAACACGGAGGACGTCTCCCCCGCACGGTGCCGGACCTGGAGCGCCTCCCCGGTGTCGGTCCGTACCTCGCCCGCGCGATCGCCGCGATCGCCTACGATGCCCCGGTCGTCGCGCTGGAGGCCAACGGGCTCCGGGTCGCCGCCCGATGGACCCTCGAGCGCGGCGATGTTCGCACGTCCACCGTTCGCTCGCGACTGGAACGGGCGCTCACGGCGGCGCTTCCGGTGCGCGACGCGGCGGCGTTCAACGAAGCGGTCATGGAGCTCGGCGAGACGGTCTGCCGGCCGGCCCGTCCGGACTGCCCGGCGTGCCCGGTGCGCGGCGCCTGTCGAGCCTACGGGAAAACGGACGACCCGTCGGTCGTTCCGACCCGCCGGGCGCGACCCCGACGGCCGCACGTCCGCGCCGCGCTGGTCGTGTTGCGGGACGGACGGCGTTGGTTCGTGCAGCGTCGGGCCCCTTCGGAGCTGCTGGGAGGGCTGTGGGAGTTCCCGGGCGGGAAGGTCGAGCCCGGTGAGCGCCCCGAAACCGCCGCGCGACGGGAGCTCGAGGAGGAGACGGGAATGCGGGCCGGACCGCTGGAGTTCCGGGGCGTGGTGCGTCACGGCTACAGTCACTTCACGGTCGAGATCTGGGTCTACGAGGGCTCCCCGGTCGCTCGCGGAGGGCCGCTCGCGCCGACCCGCCAACGGTGGGTGACGCCCGCGGGGTTCCTCCGGCTGCCGATACCGAAGGCGACCGAGAAGGTCGTCCGGCTGCTCGCCGCGGCTCGCGATTCGGTCGGTCCGGCACGGAAAACGACCCGATCTTCTCACCGGAGAAGGCACCCCCCACCGTCCGGGGGGGCCGGTTAACTATATAGTCGGTC
>JASHUL010000031.1 GCA_030039995.1 Thermoplasmata archaeon | reverse complement strand
GCGCACGAGCTCTCCGACGAGGTAATCGCTGCCGACGACGAGCGTGAACCCTTCCGCCGTGGTCGCGGCGCGCCCGAGCCGGAGGCCCTCGCTCGCGGTGCGGGCGAGGACGATCCGGGAGAATCGCCCGACCGCGTGCGCGCGCAGTTCCGCCACCGGCATCGTCCGCTCGGAGAGGACCGGGACAAGGACGATCGTCCGGGCCAGCGGGGCGAGCGCGTCGAAGATCCGAGCGACGCTCTTCCCCTGGAGCGAGCCGAAGACGATCGCGCTCGCCGACGGGTCCGCGAGCGGGAACAACTCCCCCAGGCTCTGCGCGACCAGCCGGGCGCTCTCGGGAGTGTGGGCGACGTCGTAGATCAACTCGGGACGGCGGGACACGCGCTCGAGCCGCCCGGGCCAGACGACGCGGGCGAGTCCGGCCCGGACGGCTTCGGGTTGCACCCGCCGCCCGGTCGCCGTGGCGAACCGCACGACCGCCGCGACCGCCAGCGCGGCGTTCCCGGGCTGGAACCGGCCGTGCAGCGGCAGGGAGAGCGCCTCGAACGCATGCCCGGGGACGCGCACGTCGAGCCGCTGCCCATGCTCCGAGATCTCCCGACCGCCGACCGTCACCTCGCTCCCCAGATGCCAGAGCGCGACGCCGCGCTGCCGCGCCTCGGCCTCCACCACGGCCCGCGCCTCGGCCGGCAGCTCGCCGACCACGCCGGTCACCCCCGGGTGGAGGATCCCGGATTTCTCGTGGGCGATCGCGCCGAGGGTCGAACCGAGCACTTCGGTGTGCTCGAGCTCGATCGTCGTGATCACTCCGACCTTCGCGTCGAGGACGTTCGTCGCGTCGAGCCGCCCCCCGATCCCGACCTCGACGACCGCGGCGTCCACCGCCGCCCGGGCGAACCAGTCGAGCGCGAGCGCGGTCGTCGCCTCGAAGAAGGTGGGCGGATGCGGGATCGCCCCGGCGGACTCGAGGGTGCGGGCCGCCGCATCGACCCGCGCGAACCCACGGACGACCTCGTCGGGGTCGATCATCGTCCCGTCGACCCGCATCCGCTCGCGGTAGCTCTCCAAGTGCGGCGACGTGAACAGGCCGGTGCGGACCCCGTGGGCGGTGAGGATCGACTGCGCCATGGCGGCCACGGACCCCTTGCCTTTGCTGCCGGTGATGTGGATCGCCGGGTACCGCCGCTCGGGGTGGTCGAGCGCCTCGAGGAGAGCCCGGATCACCTCGAGACCGGGGCGCAGCCCGAAGCGGCGGCGGCGATACAGGCCGTCGAGCGTCGCGCGGTACTCTTCGCGGCCCACGGGAGTTCGGCGCCGGGAGGGAGCGTCGGCCATAAGCGTTCGGCGACGGAGGGACGGACGTTCAGTAGGTGGACCGTTCCCGGTAGCTGCCGTAGACGTCCTGGAACGCGTGTACGATCTCCCCGAGGGTCGCGTCCGCGCGCAGCGCGTCCAGGACCGCCGGCATCGTATTCTCCGTCTCGGTCGACGCGACCTTCCGCAACCGGTCGAGGGCCGCCTCGAACCGGGCGCGGCGGCGACGCGCCCGGAGCGACCTCAGGCGGGCCGACTGGCGCCGGCGCGCTTCCTCGGAGATCTTGAGCCGGGGGACCTTCACCGGCGCGTCGACCGTGTAGGCGTTGACGCCGACGATCTTCTCCGTGCCCGACTCGACCGCGCGCTGGTAGCGGAACGACGCCTCCTGGATCTCGCGCTGAAAGAAGCCGCGTTCGATCGCCGGCACGACGCCGCCGAGCGCGTCGATCTGCTCGAAGTACTTCCGGGTCGCCTCCTCCATCGTGTCGGTCAGCCACTCGACGTAGTAGCTCCCCGCGAACGGGTCGACCGACTCGGCCACGCCGGACTCGGAGGCGAGGATCTGCTGGGTACGGAGGGCGATCCGCACGGCGTCCTCGCTCGGCAGCTGGAGCGCTTCGTCGTACGAGTTCGTGTGCAGCGACTGCGTGCCCCCGAGGACCCCTGCGAGGGCCTGGATCGTCGTGCGCACGATGTTGAGCTCGGGCTGTTGCGCGGTGCACGAGCATCCCGCGGTCTGCGTGTGGAACCGCAGCCAGAGCGACCGCTCCTTGGTCGCGCCGAACTCGTCGCGCATCACGGTCGCCCAGACCCGGCGGGCGGCCCGGAACTTCGCGATCTCCTCGAAGAAGTCGTTGTGCGAGTTGAAGAAGAACGAGAGCCGGGGTGCGAAGTCGTCGACGTCGAGCCCCCGGCGAACCCCCTCGCCGACGTACGCTCGCCCGTCCGCGAGCGTGAACGCGAGCTCCTGGACCGCGGTCGAGCCGGCTTCGCGGATGTGGTAGCCCGAGATCGACACCGGGTTCCACCGGGGCGTGTGCCGCGTCGCGTACTCGATCGTGTCGGTGACGAGCCGGAGCGCGGGGCGGGGCGGATACAGGAACTCCTTCTGCGCGATGTACTCCTTCAGGATGTCGTTCTGCGTCGTCCCGCCCAACCGGTCGAGCGACACGCCGCTCGCTTCGCCGGCGAGCAGGTACATCCCCCAGACGATGTTCGCCGGCGCGTTGATCGTCATGCTCGTCGTGACGTCGACGAGCGGGATCCCGCGCAGCAGCCGGCGCATGTCGGCGAGCGAGCCGACGTTGACACCGCACTTCCCGACCTCGCCGAGCGCTTCCGGATCGTCCGCGTCGATCCCGTAGAGCGTGGGGTCGTCAAACGCGATCGACAGACCCGACTCCCCGTGCTTCAGGAGGTAGTGGAACCGTCGGTTCGTGTCCTCGGGCGAACCGAACCCCGAGAACATGCGCATCGACCAGACCCGGCCCCGGTACATCGTCGGGTGGATCCCGCGCGTGAACGGCGGCTGGCCGGGGTAGCCGATCCCGTCGAACCCGGAGCGGAGCGACCGGGGGGTGTACAGGCGGTCGACCGGGATCCCGCCCAGCGTCGTGAAGCGCTCCTTCCGTTCCGGGTTCTTCGCGACCGCCGGCCCGGCGACCTCGGCCTCCCATTGTCGCGTCCGCTCTTCGACGACGTCGTCCTCGGCCGGGGGAGCCGCTCGGCCCGTCGCCGGTCGGGGGGTGGCCCGCCCTGCGGACATACCGGTAGGAGACCCGCGCGCGGTGATAACACCGGGGGCGTCAGCGGGCGCGGACGCCCGAACCGTCCGGCGCGCGCAGACCGACGAGGTCGCTCCTACGACGGCGGTACCAGGGAACGCCGAGGTGTTTCGCCCAACGGGGGAATGCGACTCCGGTCCAGACGGTGTTGTCCGCGAGGACCACCGCTCCCCGGGCGAGCTTCGGCTCGACCGTCCGTAGCTCGAAGGCGAGATGCGCCGGGGTGTGGAGGTCGTCGTGCAGGAACAGCCCGACCGACGGCAGCTCCGCGACGAGCGACGGGAGCAGTTCCTCGCTCCGCCCGATTCGCAGGTCCCATCCGCCGCGCAGGCGGTCCGGGACCGCCCAGCCGCTCGTCTTCCCCCGCGGGATCGCGACGGGGCTCTCCTGCGGTCCCGGTCGGTCGCCCTGCGCGAACGTCGGGAAGTCGATCGAGTGGAGGGTGCCGTGCCGGTTGCGGCGGAGGCCGAGGAGGAAGTGCGCGGACGACACCCCGCTGCTCACACCGACCTCGACCACATGGTCGGGCCGGGCGAGCCGGACGATCGCGTAGAGCTCGAGCGGCGCGCGGATCTGGGCGTAGCTCGGTCGGCCGCCCGCGCGATGGGCCGCGCCGATCTCGCGGTCGAACGGTAGCAGCTGGTCCGCTTCGCCGAGCGTCGCGTCCACGCGCTCGAGCGACGCGCCCGTGAGGCGCGCGACCCAGCGACGATCGGGCGCGGCCCGGGGGTCTCCGAGGGCCCGCCACGCGGCGATGACCGACGCCTCGGTGCGGCGGTCCGTCGCGGCGCTCACGAGCTCGCCCTCCCCCCGGGGGACGGCTTTTCGACCAGATGAGCGGACCGCACGTCGAGCCGACTCGAGGATGGCTCCACCGAACGCACGACCTCATCCCACTCGATCCGGGACCGAAAGAACGGCGCGTCCACGACAGCCGTCTCGAACTCCCCGCCCTCGCCGGCGACGTTGGTCGTGCGGACCGCCGCACTTCGCCGCTCGAGCTCGACGAGCCGATCCAGGTCGAGGCGCGCGCCGAGGAGTTCGGGGCCGAGCGGCTCGGCGGCGAGTTGCACGAGCCGGATGTCCAACCCCGCGAGGATCTCCTCGCGTACCACGCGCCCCGGATCCTTCCGCCACAGCGGCGTGTAGACCGGGCGACCGACGCGCGCGGCGACCTCGAGGAGTCGACTCCACTGGTACGACGACTGGATCGCCCCGGCGACGACCCATCCTCGGCTCCCCGAGAGCGCCGAGGTGAGGGCCGCGAGCTCCGCGCGTTCGCCGGTGCCTTCGATCGGTACTGACCGATGGGACTTGCCCCACGCGGCCGCCTGCAGCGCGACGAGGTCGAGATTCGGGGTGTGGAACAGCATCGACTCCGGGTCCGCGGGGCGGAGCGTGACGAGCTCGTCCACCGTCCGCCCTTGGGCGTCGGCGAGAGACGCGGCGTACACCGAGTCCTTCCCGCCCGAGACCAGCGCTGTCACCGTCATGGCCCACCCTACGGGAGGCCCAGTCCCGTACGCCATCGAGCGTCGAGGGCGTCGAGGTCGAGCTCTGCGAGGCGACGTTCTCCCCAACGAAGCGTGCCTCCGCGCGACGTGACCCGGCCGATGCGGGCGACCGGGACGCGCCCCATGCCCCGTCGGAACTCGGACTCGCGCTCGACCGGAACCTCGACCAGGAACCGCGAGCGGCCCTCGGCGGCGACCGCCGAGCCGGGCGCCGTGAGCCCGACCGCCTCAAGGTCGACCTCGAATCCGAGGCGGCCGCCGAACGCCATCTCGGGCAAACTGACCGCGATGCCCCCGTCCGAGACGTCGTGGATCGCCGCGACCGTTCCGCGGGCGACCGCCCGCAAGAGTCCTTCCCCGAGCCGGCGTAGGCCGGCCGGGTCAACCGGAGGGAGCCCTAGGTCGGTGAGCGCCCGACGTCGAGCCCACAACGACCCGCCAAGTCCCGGGTCCGCCCGGCCAACCTGGTACAGCGCGTCGCCGGACGCCTTCAGGTCGGAGGTCACGGCGCGGTCGATGTCGTCCACGATCCCGGTGGCGAGGAGCACGGGGGTCGGCGGGATCGCACGGCCGAGCCCTCCATTGTAGAAGCTCACGTTGCCGGACGGCACCGCGAATCCGAGCCCTCGGGCGCCGTCCGCGAGCCCTCGCGTGACGGCCGCGAAGTCGCCGAGTACCTCGGGATCCTCCGGATTCCCGAAGTTAAGACAGTTCGAGAACGCGTCCGGTCGGGCGCCGACGGCGTACAGGTTTCGGGCGGCCTCCTCGACCACCCAGGTCGCCCCGGCCCGCGGCGACTCGCGGCACGCCCAGGGTTGGGCGGCCGTCGCGATCGCCAGACCGACCCGGCTCTCCGCCCGCGGCTGGACGACGGCGGCGTCGCCGTGCGAAGAAGAGACGATGGCCCCGTGGAGCGGTTTGACCACCGTTCGTCCCTGGACCTCGTGGTCGTAGAGCCGGATGACGGGTTCCCGCGAGACCGAGTCTGGCGCCAAGAGGAGCTCCGGAACTAGTCCGAGCACGTCGTCGGAGGGAACCGGAGAGGTCGGGCCGGAGCGGCGCGGGCGCGCCCGGGTGGGACGGCGGAGCGGGGGAGGGTCGACGCGGAACGCGACCCGGAGCCGAGCGGCGGGCGCGCCGTCCCAGTCGAGCGACTCGAACGGTCCTCGAGTCACCTCACCCACGTCGGAGATCGGGACATCGTACCGGCGGAAGATCTCCGACAAGGACGCAAGGTCGCGCGGGCGAACGTCGAGGAGCATCCGCTCCTGCGACTCCGAGATCCACACCTCCCAGGGGCGCAGTCCCCGTTCCCGTAACGGGACCGCCGAGAGGTCGACGTGCGAGCCGAAACCCGCGGCGTTCACGAGTTCTCCGGAAGCGGACGCGAGCCCTCCGCCTCCCAGGTCCTTCAGGCCCTGGACGAGCCCGCGGTCGAACGCCTCGAGGCAGGCATGGATGAGCGGTTCCTTCATGATCGGGTTGCCGAGTTGGACCGCCCCCCGCGACTCGGATTCGCTCTGGTCGCTGAGCTCCTTCGATGCGAACGCGACGCCTCCGATCCCGTCCCGCCCCGTCAGACCTCCGACCAGCACGAGCCGGTCACCGACTGCCCGCGCCCGATTCGGTCGCAGGCGCTTTCGCGGCAGGAAACCGAGGCACCCGACGTTCACGAGCGGGTTCACGACGTAGGCCGGGTCGAAGTAGATTCCTCCCGAGACGGTCGGAACCCCGACCCGGTTCCCGTAGTCCCGGATCCCGGCGACGATCCCTTCCGCGAGGTAGCGCGGGCTCTTCATGCCCTTCGGTACCGCGTCCGACGGAAGGTCGAGGGGCCCGAAGAACAACGGGTCGGTGAGCGCGATCGGTTTGGCGCCGACGGCGAGGACGTCGCGCAGGATCCCACCGATCCCGGTCGCCGCTCCTCCGTACGGCTCGACCGCGGACGGATGGTTGTGCGACTCGATGCGGAGAGCATACGCCCAACCGTCGTCGAAACGCATCACGCCGGCGTCGCCGGTACCGAGCACGCGCGTGCTCGGCCGCAGGCTCGAGAACGCGGCCCGAAGGAACGGCCGCGAACTCTTGTAACTGCAGTGCTCGCTCCAGCTCTGAGCGAGTCCGGCGAGCTCAACGTCCGTCGGCTCCCGGCGTTCGCGTCGGAAGTACTGTTGGACCCGCCGACGCTCGTTCGCGTCGAGTCCGAGTCCGCGGGCTCGGGAGACTCGTTCGAGCTCGGCGGCCGACGCCCGAGTCACCGGGACGGTCGTGACGTCGCGAGCCCACACGGTCGGCTCCGACGGACGGGGTTGGGGCATGCCACTAGTCCGGACGAGGCCGGATCGTCACCCGGTGGATCACGGGGTTCGCCAACAGCCGCTCGACCGCGGCCTCGGCCCGACGGTGGGCCTCGGTGGGGGTCATGTCGCGGAACTCGAGGTCGTAGACGTGCGCCGTCGTGACGCGCCGGACCCCCTCGATCCCGAGGAGCCCGAGCGACTTCTCGACGCTCTCGCCCTCTGCGTCGAGGATCCCCGGCTTCAGTTCGACCCGCACTTCGAGACGCTGCGAGCGGGAGGGAAGGTCCACGAACGGCCGCCTCGACGTTCGTGACCGAGGCGGACAGATAACCCTCGCGCCCGGATGACTCCGCGCCACCGGAAAAATGCGGGGGGACACCTTGTACCGACGCGCTCGCATTGGCGACCAGAACTGTCACCTGGTCTCGAGCGGGTTCCGAGTGTGATCGACGATGCTCTGAGAAATTTGGAGCCCGAGTGAAATCTCGGACGGTTGCCTGTGCGGCTCCAAATGGGGTCAGTTCGCAGATAGAGATCGCCAGTCGTACACGTATGGCTGGCCGGCTCGTGTGGCGCGGGTGGTGAAACCGCCTGTTAGGGACTATATCCGCAGCGCCCCCTGACCACCGGCAGCAGGCATTCGTCATGGCGGAAGGGGACCGCGATGGCAATGGGCAAAGCCGAGTACTTCACTCCGTCAGAGGGCGGCGTCGCGTTTACTTAGTCGTCGTCGTGGTTGCGGTCGCGTCAATATCCGTCTCGTTCGTGTCTACCGCCTTAGGGGGATGGGCCCCGATCCTTCACTGGTCCTGCAGCGCTGAAGGCCAACCTCTCCACCTCACCCAAGAGTACGTTCCCGCGGTCCTGGTGAATTCACCGTACGGCGGCCGGGCGTGGGGCAACGGTACTCTTCCGGCGAATTATCCAGGGGTCTGGAACGGGCCTCCGCCCGTCGGAGTGACCGAAGTTGCCTTCGGCACAGGCGCAATTGAGGGAGAGGCTCTCGGCGCTTTCTTTGCGGTGAATGTCAGCATCGAAGGGTTGCAAAACGCGACGGATTGGGGCCCCGGAGCCAATACCCGCTGCACTCAATCAGTCGTGGTAACGATTGCTCCGCCGCTGGTCACCACCGAAGCCGGCGGGGGCTTACTCGGGCCCAACAACACGACGGATTCTTCTGAGTCGTCATACGCATGGATATTTCAGGGAACATCCGACCAATTGCCGAGCGCCTACTTCGACAATGCGTTCGCGGTTTCGAACTCACCTTTGATCTCCACGTGCGGCGGGGGCTCGAAGTCGCTGAACATGACGCTTTCAAGCTACCTCGACGTTCAGTTTCCGGCAGGCTTGAGGGGAGTCAGTTCCACGGTGCCTTTCGTGATCTCAGTGTCGGAGAGTTACCACTACTGGTTCCCGTCCGATTTTGGAGCGTGGCAAGTGGACAACCTCTCGGCTCCCGGAGGTCCGGGTGGCGGCTGGGCATTCTCTTACTCGCCCTGCCCCTGAAGGAGGGCCTCGCCTCACGGGCCGGGTCATGGAATCTACTCACAAGCAGGTGACTACTGCCACAAGGCGCGCCCCTCTCCGACTTTAGTTCCAAAGCCTCGCGCGTGCTAAACCATTTATACAAGGACTTTTTGCGCCAGTCGGCGCGGCGGGTGGGGCCGGGCTATCATGGAGGAGTTCATCTGTAGCGTTGAGTTCCTCCGGGGTCCGGTGGAACTGGTCGCGCGCGTGTCGAGCGAAGCTGGTGGCGTTCGGGAGTACCGAGGGCCGTCGGCGGGGTCCGTGATCGATCAGGTCATCAACGACCTCCAAGAGGAGTTCGAGTCCGCCCCGGTGGCGTAGTCGGGGCGCGCTCGGGGCATTCGCAGTCGAGGAGAGAGTATCACGTCGGGGGGGATACGGTACGGAGAAGTCCACGGGGTCCAGGCCGCCGGTGAGCCGCGCTGTCGAGAACGCGTTCACGAAGGTGTGGGGAGACGACCACGTCGTCGCGCTGATCGCGCTCAAGGTCGAGACCGCGGAGGCGGACTCGGTCGCCAGCGAGGTCGCTCGCTTTACGGAGGTCGAGGACGTCTTCCTCGTCACCGGCGACACCGACATCTTCCTCAAGGTCCGTTTTCCGCACTACGAGGAACTGAAGGATTTCGTGCTTCACCGGCTACCCGCGGTCCGCGGTATCCGGGAGACGAAGACGCTCCTCGTCGTCACCGCATACAAGGAAGCCGGGGAGACGCGCCACGCATGACGCCGTCGCCGCCTGCGTCCTCCGGCAGCGCCGCCGCGCCCCCGCCGTCGCCGGCGGTCGGGCTCGAGCCGCCCGCGGTCCAACGGATCTTCGAGTCCCTCAGCGAACTCGCGGACGACGCCTCGGTCCCCCGCAACATCCGGCGCGGCGCCCAGTCGGCGCGCGACGAGCTCGCGAAGCCTCGCGTCGCGCTCGACGTCCGCATCGCGAGCGCGGTCTACGTCCTCGACGACCTCGCCAACGACCCGAACCTTCCCACGCACGGCCGTACCGCGATCTGGTCGATCATCTCGAACCTGGAGAGCCTCCAGTGAATCCGTCCGGGGATACCCTGAAATACGCCGGACCCGTCGTGCCGGTTCGGAGCGGGATCGGGCCCGTAGCTCAGCTAGGTAGGCCGCGCGGAACTCCCGCCGGCCCTCGAAAGAGCATCTGGCTTTTAACCAGTTGGTCGGGGGTTCGAACGAGCCGCCCCGCGCCGCGCGCGGAGCCGCTCCGAGCGTCCCCCCGGGCCCGTTCCGCTCCTCCCACCGGAGGTAGCTGATGCCGAGCGCAAGCCGTCGGTCCCGGTCGAAGGCCGCCAGCGCCACGCCCGCGAAGCCGCTGCGTCCGTTCGTCGCCCACCACCTCTTGCCGCGGCACGAGATCCTGACGGAGGACGAGACCCGCCAAGTGCTCGAGACGCTCGAGACCGTCGCGGAGCGCCTTCCGAAGATCCTCGTGAGCGACCCCGGTCTGCAGACCGACTCGAAGTTCGTCGCGGCGAGAGATGCCGGCGAGAACTTCAACGGTCGGCTCGTCCGCATCCACCGCCCGAGCGCGACCGCCGGGGAAGCGATCGCGTACCGCCTCATCGTCCCCTCGCTGGGAGGGAGCTGAAAGTCCATGCGCGAGATCGTCGACGCCTTCTTCCGCGAGCGCTCGATCGTCAACCACCACCTCGCCAGCTTCAACGACTTCCTGCCGACGGAGGACAACCCGAACTCCCGGATGCAACGGATCGTCGACGAGGCCCGGGTCAGCGAGGACTCGACCGAGCACGGGATGATCCGGCTCGACGTCCAGAAGACGAAGAGCTCGATCCAGGTGCGCGTCGGCCGCCGGCGCGACGCGCGCGGCTACGTGAGCCCCTCCGCCGAGCCGACGATCCGGATCGGCAAGCCGTTCGTCAAGGAGCCCGTCGGCTCGAAGCCGACGC
>JASHUL010000030.1 GCA_030039995.1 Thermoplasmata archaeon | reverse complement strand
CGGTGCCCGCGACCGTGGCCGCCGCGGTCCGCGACGCGTGCGGCGCCCACGTCACCGAGCTACCGCTCTCGGCCGAGCGGGTGGCCCGAACGCTTAAGCTCCTGTGACCGTGTTGGACCCAATGGCGATCGGGGCCGCGGAGATCGCACGGATCCTCGAGGCGTACCCCGCCGTCCCTGCGGTCGGAGCGCTCGGCTCGCACTCGGCGATCGATATCGCCGACGGGGCCGTGACGGAAGGTCTCGCGAGCGTCGTGCTGACGCAGACGGGGCGCGACGCGACGTACGCCCGGTACTTTCGCACCCTTCGGGACGCGTCGGGGGCACGGCGGCGCGGGTGCGTGGACGAGGTCTGGGACTACCCGAAGTTCGCGGAGCTTGCGTCCCCGGAGTCGCAGGAGCGGCTGCGCCAGCGCGGCGTCGTGTTCGTACCGAACCGGGCGTTCAGCTCGTACGTCCCCCTCGACACGATCGAGCGCGAGTTCCGGGTCCCGGTGGTCGGGGCCCGCGCGATGCTGCGGATCGAGGAGCGAAGCGAGCGGGAGAACTACTACCGACTGCTGGAGGCGGCGGGGATCCCGTCGCCGCGCGCGATCGCGTCTCCGGACGCGATCGACCGGCTCGCCATCGTCAAGCTGCCCCACGCGCGCCGGCGGCTCGAGCGGGGGTTCTTCACCGCGGCCTCGCCGGCGGAGTTCCGGACCAAGAGCGAGCGACTGATCGCGCGGGGGACGATCACGGCGGACGACCTCGCGACCGCGCGGATCGAGGAGTACGTGCTCGGCCCGGTCTTCAACTTCAACTTCTTCTTCTCGCCGCTCGTCCCCCGGGCGGAGGGGCTCGAGCTGCTCGGCGTCGACGAGCGACGGGAGAGCAACCTGGACGGGCTCGTGCGCCTGCCGGCCGCGCAGCAGCTCGAGCTCACCGAGTCGGAGCGGATCCCCGACTACCTGGTCGTCGGCCACGGGACGCTGACCCTGCGGGAGTCGATCCTCGAGGACGTCTTCCGCATCGGCGAGAAGTTCGTCGACGCCGCGCGGGCGCGCTACCCGCCCGGTATCCTGGGCGCGTTCTGCCTGCAAACGTGCCTCGACCGGGACGGCCGGCCGTCGGTCTTCGACGTGGCGGCGAGGATCGGGGGCGGGACGAACGTCCATCTCGCGCTCGGCCATCCGTACGGGAACGCGCTCTACCGGGAGCCGATGAGCACCGGCCGTCGGATCGCCCTCGAGATCCGTCGGGCGGCGACCGACGGACGCCTCGGGGAGATCTTGACGTGAGCGCGCCCGCCCCGCCGCCCGCGCCGCCGCCGGCCCCGCCGCTCCGTCGGACCGCGCTGCACGCGTTCCACGTACGGCACGGCGCCCACCTCGTGCCGTTCTCGGGGTGGGAGATGCCGCTCTACTACACGAGCATCCTCGCCGAGCACCGCGCGGTGCGCTCGGGCGTCGGGCTGTTCGACGTCTCCCACATGGGCCTCCTGACCGTGCAGGGCGCGCGGGCGGCCCATCTGCTGTCGCGGCGGACGACCGCGAACGTGGAGGCCGAGGAGCCGTCGCAGGTCCGCTACACGTTCCTGCTCGAGTCGACCGGCGCGATCGTCGACGACCTCCTGATCACCCGGACCGACACCGGGTCGGAGCTCACCCGCTCGTTCTTGGTCGTCCCGAACGCGGGGCGCGCGGACGAGGTCGAGGAGATCCTGCGACAGCACCGGCTCCCCGACACGACGATCACGCGCTTCAACCCCGAGCTCTCGCTGCTCGCGGTCCAGGGTCCGGGGTCCCGGGCGCTCCTCGAGGCGACGTTCGGATGGGAGCTCGCGGAGCTCCCGTTCTACCACGCCCGTCGCTTCCCGCTCCCCGACGCGAAGGACGGGGCCGAACGCCCCGGTCGGGTCGGCCTGGCCGTGCCGGGCGACCTCGCCGGGGGAGCGTTCGTGAGCCGGACGGGCTACACCGGTGAGCTCGGCTACGAGTTGCTCGTGCGGAGCGACGGGGCGGAGGCGCTCGCGGAGCGGATCGTCGCCGCCGGCGCCGTGCCGACGGGGCTCGGCGCGCGCGACTCGCTACGGCTCGAGAAGGGCTTTCTTCTCTCGGGACAGGATTTCCATCGGGACCACACGCCGATCCAGGCCGGGCAGGAACGGTTCGTCGCGTTCGACCATCCGTTCGTCGGTCGACCGCCGCTCGAGAAAGAGGTCGCGGACGGGCCGGCCGTCCGGCTCGTCGGACTCGAAGTGACGGCGGAAGGGGCGATCCCCCGGCACGGCACCCCGGTGCGCGCGGACGGCCGGCCGGTCACGGAAGTGACGAGCGGAGGACTCTCGCCCAACCTGGGGCACGGGATCGCCCTCGCCTACCTTCCTCCCGACCTTGCGCGTCCCGACGCGTCCCTCGCGCTCGAGATCCGGGGGCGCGAGGTGCCCGCGCGCGTCGTCGCGCTGCCGTTCGTCAAGGCGTCCCGAACGCGGACGTAAATAGTCGGTCCGACCCATACGAGCCCACGACATGGCGGCCGAAGCCGGGAACGGCCGACCGTTCGTCGGCCGCATGGAGGCCGTCGAGGCGCTCCACCGCCGGTTCGAGGACGCGCGCGCGGGTCACGGAGGGGTCACCTTCCTCGTCGGGGAGACGGGGGTCGGCAAGTCGATCCTCGTCGAGGGGCTCGTGGAGGACATCCGCTCGCGCGGCGTCCGGGTCCTCGAGGGACGTGCGCCGCCCCTGGACGCGCCCCCGCCGTTCGCCCTGATCCGTTCCGCGCTCGAGAGCGGCCGGAACGCCGGGGACGACGACCGGCCGATCGTGCCCGACGCGCCCGGGCCCGAGGGGTTCCTGATCGGGTTCGCGCCGCGCATCAACGACACGGCGCTCTCCGCGCCGGTCCGGATCGAGGAGCGGCTCCTGGACGCCCTCGGCGAAGCCGACGATCGGGGCGACGCGATCCGCGATCCGTTGTGGACGGGGATCGCCGAACAGTTCCTGCAGTTCACCCAGCGCGGCCCGACGGTCCTCGTGCTCGAGGACCTTCACCGCGCCGACGAGCCGTCGCTCGAAGCGGTCGAACAGCTCGCGCGTCAGCTGCAGAACCGACCGCTCTGGATCCTCGCGACGGTCCGGCCGTACCCCGCGCTCACCGAGGCGCGTCGGGTCCGCCTCGAAGGTCTCGAGTCGTCGACGCACGCCGGCCGGATCCTGCTCCGGCCCCTCACGTCGAGCGAGGTCGCCGAGTTCCTGCGCCGACGGGAGCCCGACCGAACGTTCTCCTCGGAGGAGATCGCCCGCTGGCACTCGGAGACCGGTGGGAACCCCTTGCTGCTGGAGCAGTTCGAGCGCCGGGGCGTCGACATCGCGGAGCGGCCCCCGGGCCGTCGGGGGGCCCTCCGGGGCGCGACCGAGCTCCCTCCGATGGACGAGGAGGAGGAGCGCGTGCTCGCGGTCGCCGCGGTCCTGGGTCCCGAGTTCGAGTTCCCGCTCCTCCTGCGGGCGAGCGGGGAGGATGAGGAGCGGCTCACGGAAGCGCTCGACCGCCTCGTCGGGCGGGGGGTCCTCTTCGAGCGTCCGGGCGAACGCCTCGCGTTCCCGGACGACCGGGTGCGCACGGACGTCTACGACCACCTGACGGAGAGCCGGCGACGCTTACTGCACGCGCGCGCGGGCGAGGCGCTCGAGAGCGTCGGCGGCGCGGACCTGACGACGATCTACGCGCTCGCCCGGCACTTCTACCTCGGCAAGGTCGATGAGAAGTCGATCCGGTACAACCGCGACGCCGCCGACATCGCGGCGCGCTCGTTCTCCCCCGAGGTCGCCCGGGAGCACCTCGAGCGGGCGCTCGAGAGCCACCGCCGTCTGAGGACCGAGGACTGGGACACCGAGACCGAGATCGTGATCGAGCTGGCTCGCCAGGTCGACCATCAGGGCGAGCTGAAGGAGGCGGAGGCGCTGCTGCGGGAGCACCGCGCCCGGCGCGGACTGCGGAAGCGCCTGAGCCCACCGGTCTTCGCGCTCCTCGACCTCTACCTCGCGCGGATCCTGACCGACCAGGGGGAGTGGCGGGAGGCGGAGCGGACGAGCCGGACCGTGCTCGACTCCGTCGACCTCGCCGGTCACCCGCGCGCGCAGATCAACGGCCGTCGGCTGCTCGCCGAGGCGCTCTACTACATGGGACGGTACGACGAGGCGTTGAAGGAGGACGACGCGCTGCTCCGGCTCGCCCAGGAGTCGCACGACGAGCGGGCGGTCGCCTCGGCCAAAATCTGGCGCGCGAACGTGCTCGCGATGATGGGCCACCCGGAGGGGGCGTTCCAGGAAGCGCGGGAAGGCGCGGGGACGCTCGAGCGCCTCGGGGACGCGCGCGAGGCGGCCCACGCGCATCTCTTCCTCGGCGTGCTGATCGCCGGATACGGGGGCGCGAACCCCCGGCTCACCGAGGCGGTCACCGAGTTCCAGGAGGCGATCCGGCTCGCGGAGAAGGCCCACGACGTCCGACGCCTCGGCTGGTCGCTGTTCAACCTCGCGGACATCCTGCGGATGGCCGGGCGGCTCGACGAGGCGACCGAGCGCAACCAGCGTTCGCGCGAGATCCTCGAGCGGATCGGCGACCGGTTCGGCCTCGTGCAGTCGCTGATCATCCAGGGGAAGATCGGCCTCGACCGCGGGGAGTACGACCACGCCGAGGCGGACCTGCTGGACGCCTACCGGCTCGTGCGCGAGCTGAAGGCGCCGGCGGACGAGGTCGACGTCGTGCTCCGGCTCGCGCAGCTGTCGTACGCCCGGGGCGACCGGGCGAGCGCCCGTCGCCGGGTCGCCGAGCTCGAGCGCCAGCATCTCGCGCAGCTCCGACCCGACATCGCGCCCGACTTCGAGCGCCTCAAGAACGCGCTCTCCGCGCGGGAGCCGAGCGAGGATGCCCCGCCGACCTGAGGTCCGGTCGCCCGCGCCCCGGACGGTCGTCGCGCTCGCGCGTCGGGCCTTGCGCGAAGACCGCACCGGCCGGGACCGGACGACCCGGGCGCTCCTCCCGCGCGCCACTCCGGCCGAGGCCCGGGTGGCCGCGCAGGCGCCCGGAGTCCTCTCGGGCATC
>JASHUL010000029.1 GCA_030039995.1 Thermoplasmata archaeon | reverse complement strand
GTCAGGCAGCCCTCGGGGCACGCGTCCGAGCAGAAGCCGCAGTAGCTGCACTTGCCGTAGTCGATCTCGGGACACTTCTTCGGGTGCTTCGGGTCGCCGCCGGCGACGTTGACCATCTCGATGCAGAGGTCCGGGCAGGAGAACGCGCAGAGGTTGCAGCTGATGCAGGTCGCGATGTTCAGCGCGTGGACGCCGCGGTAGTTGTCCCACACGTGGCCGACGCCGATCGGCTTGCCCGACGCTACCTCGACCCGGTCGCGGAACCTCGGGTCCTCGAGGCGCTCGAACGGGTAGACGATCGTGGACGGGCGGAAGAGGCTCTTCGCGAACTGGCGGGCGGCCGTCGCCATCGGCCGGGCGACGAACAGGACGGGGTTGTCGCTCGGCTTCTCCTTCGCGGTGATCGGTGCGGCCATGGCTCCTCCGTCGCTAGACCCCCATGGACGGGACGCAGCCGAACACGGGGAGGCACTTCACCGTGACGAGGACGGCCGCGAGGAAGATCGAGAGCAACGACAGCGGGATCATCCGGTTCCAGCCGACCCGGAGGAGCTGGTCCGTCCGGACCCGGGGCAGCGAGGCGCGGACCCAGACGAACAGCCCGAAGACGATGTACGTCTTCACCATGAACCAGACGATCCCCGCGAGCGGGAACGACGTCGCGGCCGACGGGACCCAGCTCGGCATCGTCCAGCCTCCGAGGAACAGGAGGACGACGAGGATGCTGCCGACCAGCGCGCGCAGGTAGTCCGCGAGCATGAAGAACGCGAAGAGCATCCCGCCGTACTCGGTGTTCCACCCCTCGACCAGCTCCGCTTCGGCCTCGGGGAGGTCGAACGGGATCCGTTCCATCTCCGCGAGCATGCCCGCGACGAAGACGATCAGCGCGACGACCAACGGGCCCCAGAACCAGTAGTTCTGCTGCTCGTAAACGATCGTCGTGAGGTTGAAGCTGCCCGAGACGATCACCACCGCGACGACCGCGAGGAGGATCGGCACCTCGTAGGCGATCATCTGCGCGGCGGACCGCATTCCGCCCATGAGGGAGTACTTGTTGTTGCTCGACCACGCACTGATGAAGATGAACAGCGGCGCGAACGAGAAGACCGCGAGCGCGAGGAGGAGCGTGAGGGGCAGTGCGCCCGAGTTCCAGCCGCTCGAGATCGGGAGGATCCCGAAGATGATCAGGCTCGTCACCATGTACGCGAGCGGGCCCCCGTAGAACCCGAGGGCGTCCGCCTCCTCGGGCTGGAACGTATTCTTGCGGAACAGTTTCAGTCCGTCCGCGAAGTTCTGGAGCAATCCGGCGTAGCCGACGTGCATGGCGCCGCGGCGGTCCATGAATCGGCCGAGCAGCTTGCGTTCCCACCAGATCAACACGATCGTGTTGATCATGCTCGCCGCGAGCAGGATCACGGCGAAGATCAGCACCGCGAGCCCGACGATGAGGTCCGAGTTCGTCACGACGGACGCCGCCGCGGGCGGGAGGATCGAGCCGAGGCCGTGGAGGAGCGCGCTCGACAGGTCGTACGAGACGGAATAGAGGGTCGCGCTCGCCATGGGGTCCTACCGGTCGACCTCCCCGACGCAGACGTCGACGCTGCCCATGATCGGCGGGATATCGGCGACGTGGTAGCCGACGAGGTACTGGCGGGCCGCGCTGATGTTCGCGAACACCGGGGAGCGGAACTTGACGCGGTACGGGTGCTCTCCGCCGTCGTTCACGACGTACGCCTGGGCCTCGCCGTGCGGCTCCTCGACGGCCGAGAAGCCGACGCCCTTCGGATAATTCCGCTTCAGGAGGTACCCCTCGTTGCCGATCGGCGCGTACGGCGCGCCGAGCCAGCGGGGCAGCCGGTCCGCGAGGACCGGCCCGGGGTGGTGGTCCAGCCAGTCGAGGACCTGGCGAAGGATGCGGACCGACTGCCGCATCTCCTCCATGCGCACGAGGTAGCGCGCGGTCACGTCGGCGCCGTCCGCGACCGCCACCTCGAAGTCGAGCCGGTCGTACGCCGCGTACGGGCGGTCCTTGCGCAGGTCGCGCTTCATGCCCGCCGACCGGAGCATCGGGCCGGTGACGCCGTGCGCCACGCAGTCGCTCGCCTTCAGGAGTCCCAAGTTGTCGCACCGCTCCCGGAAGATCGTCGAACCGAGGCAGAGCTGGTCGTACTCGGGGAACCGCGCGTCGAGCCAGTCGAGGACCTTCCGGGCCTGGTCGGAGAACCCCGGCGGGAGGTCGTTGCGCACGCCGCCGACGCGCATGTATTCGTACGTCATCCGCGCGCCCGTGTAGCTCTGGAACAGGTCGAGGACCAGGTCGCGGTCCCGCATCCCGTAGAGGAACGGGCTCATCAGCCCCAAGTCCTGGACGAACGCGGCGTACCACATCAGGTGCGAGCCGATCCGCTGGAACTCGTCACACAGCACCCGAAGGTACTCCGCGCGCTCCGGAGGTCGGAGGTGCAGCGCCTCCTCGGCCGACAGGATGTAGAGGTGCTCCCACGCGAAGCCGGCGACGTAGCAGCACCGGTCCATCAGCGTGATGACCTCGTTGTAGTGCCGATCCTCGCTGATCTTCTCGATCCCGCGATGCAGGTAGCCCATCTCGGGGTCGACGTCGAGGATCATCTCGCCGTCGATCTTCACCCGGAGGTTCCACAGACCGTGCGTCATGGGGTGCTGCGGCCCCATGTTGATCCACATCTCAGACATGGCGCGCCTTGACCTCCAGCTCCTCGGGCTCGTGGAGCTTGAACGACCGGAGCAACGGGTTGAACACGTAGCCGTCCGGCATCAGGAGATGGCGGAGGTCGGGGTGGTTCTCGAACGTGATCCCGACCATCTCCCACGTCTCCCGCTCGTGCCAGTTGGCGCTCGGCCAGACCGCGGAGGCGCTCTCGATCCGGGGCGCGGTGGCGGGGACGTCCGCCGACAGGAACACGTACTGCCTCGCCTCGTCGGACCACGCGACGTAGAACACCTCGCGGTGGTCGACCCAGTCGATCCCCCCGACCATCGAGAGGTGGCCGAAGTGGAGGTCGTCCCGGACCGCCCGGAACAGGTCGAGCGCCCGCTCCGCGCGGAAGCGGACCCGCCCGGCGGTCCCCGGGAACGCCTCGACGGAGAGGAGCCCGTCGCCCAACTTCGGGCCGAGCGCTCGAGAAAGGTCGTCCGGCTGCACCGCGAAACTCCTTGGGGTGCGTTCGGCGGCCCGCCGCCTACTCCTTGCGCTCCCGGATAAGCTCCTCGAGCTTCAGGATCCCGTCGAGCATCGCCTCGGGTCGGGGAGGGCAACCGGCGATGTAGACATCGACCGGGACGAGCTTGTCGACCCCCGGGACGACGGAGTACGCGGTCCGGAACGGACCTCCGCCGGTCGCGCAGTTCCCCATCGCGATCACCCACTTGGGCTCGGGCATCTGCTCGTAGAGCGTGATCAGCTTGTGGGCGACCTTCCAGGTGACCGTGCCGTTCACGATCATCAGGTCGCACTGGCGGGGGGAGGAGCGGGGCACGACGCCGAACCGCTCGGCGTCCCATCGGGCGCCGAACGCCGCCGCGAACTCGATCGCGCAGCAGGCGAGTCCCCAGTGCAGCGGGAACAGCGAGTTCCGACCGGCCCAGTTGAAGACCGGCCGGATCACCTTCGCCTGGCCCTGCTCGGCGATCAGGCTCGTCAGCGCCTCCCGGGCCGCGGGCAGGAATTCCTTGGCCCGCAGGGTCTCGATCTCAATGAACGGCACCGCGGCTTGCGTCGCCATGGGCAGCTCCCCCGCGAGCTCGAAACCGTCCTTCGCGGCCGGCTTCGGCGGGGCCAGTTGGACGGTCGGCGTCGTCACACCACCCACCTCTTCTCGCCGCTGAGCGCGTAATAGATGCCGGTGATCGCGAGCGCGGTGAACGCGACGGCGATGAAGACGGGGTACCAGCTCGAGTTGACCCCACGGAACGTGAGGCCCCAGAGCGCGAGGATGAACCCGAGGACGTCGACCGCGACGAAGACGATGGCGAAGGTGTAGTGCTGGGTCGGAAAGTCGATCTGGGCCTCGCCCTCGGCTTCTTCCCCGCACTCGTACGTCGTCCGCTGGAGGTACGACCGGCGTCGCTTCGCGCCCAGCACGCGGTTCGCGACGATCGATCCGACGCCGAACGCGGCGGCGACCAACGCGAAAACCAGGAACGTCGTAACGCCCGCTTCCATCGGTGCCTCCTGCCGCTCGCCGAGTAGTACGTTTGTGACCTCCTGACGTTATTTAACCTCAGGGGGCGCGGCGCACGTCTCGCCGGCGGAGGAGGGGTCCCACGGGGTTATCCCCGCTCGAATCGTCGGCCGCGACGCGATGCGAGAGACGAGCTTCCGGCCCCCGATCACTCTCACGGGCCGCTACGTCGAACTGACACCGCTCCGGTCGGCCGACGCCGCGGAGCTCGGGCCGATCGTGCGCCGGCCCGAAGTGACGCGCTATCTGCGGACCGGTCCGCTCGACGCTCCGGCGAGGGTCGCCGAGGTGGTCCGCGGCCTGCTCGACGCCCAAGACCGCGGGACCGACCTGCCGTTCGTCACGCGCCTTCTCCGGTCTCACCGTCTGGTCGGGATGACCCGGTTCCTCCGCATCGAACGGGCGGACGACACCGTGGAGATCGGCGGGACGCTGATCGACCCGGACCTCTGGCGCACCCCGATCAACACCGAGGCGAAGCTGTTGATGCTCGGCCACGCCTTCGACGTCGAATCGGCGCACCGGGTGCAACTGCAGACCGACCTGCGGAACGAGCGGTCACAGCGCGCCATCGCCCGGCTCGGCGCGGTGCGCGAGGGCGTGTTGCGCGAGGACGTGCTCCTCCCCGACGGTCATCGGCGCTCGTCCGTCTACTTCAGCATCCTCGCCTCGGAGTGGCCGGCCGTCCGAGAACGACTGAAAGCGTTCCTTGCCCCCGGGTGGGAGCCGCCGTCGTAAACCCGACGGGACCGAAGTCGCATCGCGACCTGAAGGGCGACGCTCGGCGCCGGGGACCGGGGTATCGACGGCGCGGGGCGCGCTAGACCGGCCCGAACCGCGGGGGCCGTTTCTCACGGAAGGCGCGGATCCCCTCCGGGAGCTCCGTCCCCTCCGCGGCCTCGACCGCGCCCCGCCGCTCGAGCATCATCTGGCTCTCGAGGCTCTCGCTGAACGCCGAGACCATCAGGCGCTTCATCCAGCCGTACGCGAACGTCGGGCCCTCGGCGAGCTCCCGGGCCCGCTCGGCGGTGCGGCGGCGCAGGTCGTCGGCGGGAACTACCTCGTGGACGAGGCCCAGCTCTCGGGCGCGCGCGGCGGGGATGCGCGCGTTGGTGAAGAGGACCTCCTGCGCCAACCCGATGCCTAGGAAGTGCGGCAGAAAGTACGTCAGACCCCCGTCGGGAACGGCTCCCAGCCCAGGGAATGCGGGGACGAGCACGGCGCCGTCCGCCGCGATCCTCCAATCCGCGGCGAGCGCGAGCGACAGCCCCCCGCCGGCCGCGACCCCGGGCAAGGAAGCGAGCACCGGTTTGCGCATCCCGACGATCTCCCGAATGGCGAGTTCCTGGCCCGCGGTCAGGTCGTGAAAGAGATGCGGAAGAGTGCCGGCCGCCCGGT
>JASHUL010000028.1 GCA_030039995.1 Thermoplasmata archaeon | reverse complement strand
GCGGCGCCGAGGGCGACGAGGAAGACGAGCGAGCCCGACGCCGGCCGGAACTGCAGGAGCACGAGCGCGAGGGCGGTGGCGACGCCCGTGACCGCCATCGGGGCCCGGAGGACCGACCCCGCCCGGATCTTCGGGTACGGGACCGGGGCGACCATCATCACGGAGATGATCGCCGTGCCCACGAGCACCGCGACCGGCTGGACCGACTGGAACGCGGGCGTGTCGTGGAACAAGAGGACCACGATCAGCGCGAGCGCGGCCTGGGGGGTCGGAACGCCGAGGAAGTACTTGCGCTCGTAGCCCCGGGCGGTGAAGTAGACGAGGCGGGCGATCGCCGCGGCAAAGTAGAACGCGGCGAAGCCGACCGCCGTCCATGCCCACGGGCTCCAGAGGGCGACGTACGACGTGTGCACGGCGATCAGGAACGCGGGGGCGAGCCCGAACGTGACTCCGTCCGCCACCGAGTCGGCGTACCGGCCGAAGGCGCTCGGGGGGAGAACGCTACGACGGGAGAACAACCCGTCCAGGCCGTCGAAGCCGATCGCCGCGGCGATGAGGAACATCGCCCACAGCTTGTTGCCCGCCAGCACGTACAGCACCGCTCCGACGCCGAGGAGGGCGTTCGCGAGCGTGGCCAAGTTCGCCGCCACGCGCCAGCGGTCCGTCACGGGAGCTCCTCGGCGATCGTGCTCGACCCCGCGCGGACACGGTCCCCGACCTTCACGCTCGGGGCCGCCGTCGCCGCCGGAAGCAGTACATCCACCCGCGAGCCGAGCACGATCATGCCGAACCGGTCGCCCTTGCGGCCTTCGGAGCCGGACCGGACGAACGAGACGAGGCGGCGGGCGAGCACTCCCGTCATCTGGACGACCTCCACCGGTCCGAGCGCGGTCGCCAGTCGGTAGGCACGCTGGACGTTATGGTGCGCGTCGGGCCGGTACGCGGGGCGAAACCCCGCTCCGGCGTCCGCCACCGTCTCGACCCGGGCATCGAGCGGCAGGCGGTTCACGTGGACGTCCGTGACGTTCATGAACACCGAGATCCGCCAACGGTCCCCCTCGCGTTCTACGGCCCGGACCCGACCGTCCGCGGCCGAAACGATCCCGGGCCCGGGGCTTCGCTCGGGGTCCCGGAAGAAGACCGCGAGGAACAGCCAGACGGCCCCGACGACGAGGAGCGCCGCGACGGCGGCCGTCCGGTCGGGGACCACACCGAGCACGACCAGCGCGGCGACCAGGACCAGGACCCCCGCGACGACCGCGAGCGGTCGGCCGGCCCCCGGGGCGAACACGCGCGCCTAGCCGGTGAGGACGATCTCGATGTTGACGCCGTCCGGCACCTGGATCCTCATCACCTGACGGAGCGCGCGCTCGTCGGCATCGATGTCGATGAGCCGCTTGTGGATCCGCATCTCCCAGTGGTCGATCGTGCTGGTGCCCCCGCCGTCCGGCCCCTTGCGGACCGGCACGCGCAGCTTCTTCGTCGGAAGCGGGATCGGCCCGGCGATCGCGACCCCGGTCTTCGACGAGATCTCTCGGATCTGCCGGCAGATCGCGTCGACCTTGTGGGAGTCGGTCCCCGAGAGGGAGATGCGGGCCTTTTGCATCGATAGCCCCTCCCCTCGCTCGAGCGCCCCGTCGCGCCGCGCCTATGCGCGCTTCTTGACGTCGACGACGACGCCCGCCGCGACCGTCTGGCCCATGTCCCGGACCGCGAAGCGGCCGAGCTGGGGGAACTCCTTGTACTTCTCGAGGACGAGCGGACGCTTCGGCGTGATGACGACGACCGCCGCGTCCCCGGTCTTCAGCGTCTGCGGGTTCTCTTCCGCGACCTGCCCGGTCTTCGGGTCGAGCCGCTTCAGGATCTGGGTGAACTCGCAGGCGACCTGCGCGGTGTGCGCGTGGAAGACCGGCGTGTAGCCGACCGTCAGCACGCTCGGGTGGTTCAGCACCTGGATGTTCGCCGTGAAGCTCTCGACGACCGTCGGCGGGTTCGACACGGGACCGGCGACGTCGCCGCGGCGAATGTCGTTCTTGTCGATGCCGCGGACGTTGAAGCCGACGTTGTCACCGGGCTGCGCCTCGGTGACGGCTTCGTGGTGCATCTCGATCGACTTCACTTCCCCCGACTTCCCGCTCGGGAGGAAGATGATCTTGTCGCCGACCTTCAGCACGCCGGTCTCGACCCGTCCGACCGGGACGGTGCCGATACCGGTGATCGTATAGACGTCCTGCACCGGAAGTCGGAGCGCCTTGCCCGTCGCCTTCTCGGGGACCTTCAGGTTGTCGAGGGCGGCCAGGAGCGTCGGCCCCTTGTACCACGGCATGTTCGGGCTCGCCTTGTTGATGTTGTCGTCCTTGAACGCCGAGATCGGGACGAAGACGACCTGCTCCGCGACCTTGTAGCCGACGTTCTTGAGGAGCTTCGTCAGCTCCTCCTTGAGCGCCTCGAACTTCGCCTCGGAGTAGTTGACCTCCTGGCGGTCCATCTTGTTGATCGCGCAGATCAGCTGGTTGACGCCGAGCGTCCGGGACAGGAAGATGTGCTCCCGGGTCTGCTCCTGCACGCCCTCCGCCGCGGAGACGACGAGCACGGCCGCGTCGGCCTGGCTCGTGCCCGTGATCATGTTCTTGACGAAATCCCGGTGACCGGGCGCGTCGATGATCGTGAAGTAGTACTTCTGGGTGTCAAAGCGGCGGTGCGCGATGTCGATCGTGACGCCGCGCTCGCGCTCCTCTTTGAGGTCGTCCATCACCCAGGCGAACTCGAACGTCGCCTTCCCCTTCGCC
>JASHUL010000027.1 GCA_030039995.1 Thermoplasmata archaeon | reverse complement strand
CCCGACGGGTCGGGCATGGGGTAGCTCGAGAGCTCGCGGACGCGGAACTCCTCCGCGGAAAGCTTGAGCCGGCCGGCCACCCCGGACCCGCGGGTCGCGTAGAATTCGAGGCCGAGCGCCCGTTCGGCCGGCGGAGGCTGCCACCGGTCGTTCGCCATCGGAGCGCCCACTCGAGGCATGATTAAGAGCGAGGGGGTGGTCCGCCCGGCACCGCCGATGATCCAGGCGACGGCTCGGGTGCTCAAGAACATCATCGAGATCCGGGTCGGCGAGCTCCTGTGGGAGTGTCGGCCGGTCCAGGCGAGCCAGGAAGGGATCGGCAGCCGGATCGCGGCGCTGTTCTCCCAGGACTACCAGACGTTCGTCCCACCGGCGAAGGACCGGGTGCACTCCACCGTCACGTACACGCGCAAGAACGACGAGATCCGGATCCGCGTCGGAGAAGAGACGTGGCGCACCGTCTCGAGCACCTTCGGCCCGATGACGATCGACTACCACGGCGTCGGCTACTCGATCAACGAGCGACTCACCGGACGGTTCGTGATCGCCCGCGGGAGCGAGTCCGTGGGGGTCGGGCAGCTCGGTTTCCGCTCGTGCACGATCGACCAGTACCCACCGGAACTCGAGCCGTTCCTCGCCAACCTGGCGCTCGGCTACGTCATCCGGACGCTCGCCTGGGAGATGTTCTTCGCCGCGGGCTAGCGGCGGGGAGACGCCGGGGGCGGGAGCGTCGCGCGCGTGCTGCGCGCGAGCGGATGGTGGTGCGCGGAACCGTGCGGAAGCTGGAACATGTGGTACGGTATCGGAAGGAGCAACAGGCCACCGATCACGACGGTGAACGCCGCGACGCTGTACGTGAGGTGCACGCCGTACGTCGCGTACAGCCAGCCTCCTAAGAGCGTCCCGAGGAGCCCGCCGGCACCCGCCACGGCGCTGTAGAGCCCGAGGGCACGGCCCCGTGCGGACCTCCCGACCAACCGCACGAGGAAGAGGGTGCTCGCCGTGCTGATGAACGCCCAGCTCACTCCCAAGAGCGCGTTGAGGACCGTCAGCCACGCGAGCAGGGCCGGAGAGCCCAGGCCGAACAGCACGTAGAGCGGACCCCAGAGGAAGAGCAGCATCAGCCCGACGCGGGCGCCGAGCGATTCGACGAAGACCCCTTTCGGGGAGTGGTTGTCGACGACCTTGCCCGAGTGGAAGAACAACGCCGTCGAGGCGGCGGCCGCCCCCAGGTAGACGATGAAGACGCCCGCGTCGGTGAACCGCGCATCCTGCCAGAGAAAGACCGGGAACGGTCCGTAGAAGATGTCGAATCCGACGCTCATCACTCCGAGGGCTGCGAGGAAGAGATACTCCTTACCGGGTAAGCGCTCGGCGCTCGACCGGGTGAGGTCGATCACCCCGACCACGCGGGTCCGGAGCTGGCGCACCCGCTCGGTGACGCCGCGATGGAGGTGGAGGAGGTCGGAGACGTTCCGCCGCTCGATCCGGCCGTTCGGCTCCTCGATCCACGCCCACGCGATCCCCGCCGAGAGGAGCGCCAGAACGCCCGAGAGGATCAGCAGGGCCGTCATGCCGTGGATGACGCCTTCGTTCACACCGAGGACGAACAGCCAGACGAACCCGAGCCCGAGACCGATCGTGGTGCCGAGCCCCGAGATGAGGCCGAAGAGACCGATGTCCGTCGGCCACCAACGCTTGTGGCGCGTCTCGAGCAGGAGCATCGTCCCGATCGGGGCGCTCGCGGCCGAAGCGAGTCCCTCGACGATGTTGAGCCAGAAGTACGTGAGGATGTTCTGCGCGAGCGCGATCGCGACGATGGCGACGCCGGTCGCTAGGAAGGAGCCGACGAGAAAGTACTTCCGGTGCGCGACTCGGTCGGAGAGATTGCCCCAGAGGATCGTGAACGGAACTTGACTCATCGCCGAGGCGGCGATGATGATCGTGACGGCGAACGCCGACGCCGAAAACTTCTGAAGCGCTAGGAGTGGGATCAGCGGAGCCGCGATCCCGTCGGAGATCGCGAGCGGAAGGTAGGAGAGGAACCAGAGGTCGCTGCTGGACGGCCGGATCTTGGCATGGGCCTTGACGTCCATGATCGACGGCGGCGCACCCCGGAGTGGCGGTAGGATTCCGGGGGTCGGAGGATAAAGGCCGCGTTCTTGTGGAACGTTCGACGCGCGTGCCGCGCGCGCCCGGGGTCCGCTCGGAGGCGAGACCGGCTACTTCGCGGGTACGTGAAGCTCGGCCAGCAGCTCTCGGTGCTCACCGGGAGAGATCCACTCGACCTTCAGGTAGTCCCGTAGGAACTTGTCCGAGATGCCGAGCGTCCGCGCCTCCTCCACGACGAACCGGTACGCCTCCACCTCGGTCCACCGCTTCACGTAGCTCACTCCCGGAGGCCAGAGGTTCGCGCCGCCCTGACGTTGGACGACGTGGCACAGCTCGTGGTAGATGTCCATGAACAGCATGATCGAGGGGCTCTCCCGAAGGTGCGCGAGGCCCACCACGATACAGTCCGCGCTGGGCGAAACGACCGGCTTCCACCGGCCCCGGGCCGTCGCCGGGACCTCGTGAGGCGCGACGTACATCCACATGTCCTGATCGACGATCTCGACGCAGGTCTCATCGAAGAGACGGCTGCGCGCGGCGGGGTCCGACACCAGCCGGGCCGCCGCCGGGAGGGCGTCGAGACCGGGGAAGACCGCGAGCAGCGGGTGGCGCCCCGGCGGCATGTCGCGGGCGACCCGGAAGCCGGGGGGATCCGGGTCCTTCTTGCTCGCCGCGCGGGTCGGTGCCATCGGGAGAAAGTCAGCGGCCTCGGAAGATAAAGTCCGCCGTGCAGCGCTCGGCGACCGCCACCGCTAATCCCCTCGCGGACGTGCGCAGGGGCGTGACCGGGTCGCAGTCCACGCTCACCGTCGTTCGCGGCCTCCGCGTCGGGCAGGCGGCAACCCCCGACCGGGCGAGCGGCGTCTCCGTGGTACTGTTCGACCGGCCGGCCCCGACGGTGGTCGACGTGCGCGGCGGCGCGTCGGCGACCTACGACACGGCCTCGCTCTCGTTGGAGTCGACGTTCGGTAGACGCTGGGCGATCTTCTTCACCGGAGGAAGTCTCTACGGATTGGACGCGGCTCGAGGGGTTCGGACGCGGATCCTCGAGACGGGCGGTGGGCATCGCGCGTTCGCCAACCCGAACCCGGTCGTCCCCATCTCGGGAGCGGCCCTGTTCGACCTCCCGACCCGCCTCGCCGCACTACCCGACTACCTGCCGCTCGGGTACGAGGCGGCCCGAAGAGCGGACCGAGCGGCGGTCGCCGTCGGGCGAGTGGGGGCCGGTGCCGGGGCGACCGTCGGAAAGTACCGAGGGCGCACGCACGCGATGCGGGGGGGCGTCGGAAGCACGGCCGCTCGAGTCCGCGGCTTGGGCACGGTCGGGGTGCTCGTCGCGGTGAACGCGGTCGGCGCGGTGCGG
This sequence comes from Thermoplasmata archaeon, assembly GCA_030039995.1. GTDB lineage: Archaea > Thermoplasmatota > Thermoplasmata > Lutacidiplasmatales > UBA184 > Lutacidiplasma. Next base: position 913 of record JASHUL010000027.1, on the reverse strand, counting down.
GATCCGGCCACGGGGGGTTGGGTTGCGGGGGCCCGGGGTACGCGGGGAGGCATCGTCCCTCCGGGCGCGGGGCGTCGCGAGGGGTCCGCCCGGGGGACGACGCTCGGCCTCGTTGTCGCGGAGCTCCGGCTCGACCGTCCCGCACTCGCCCGCGTGGCCGCGGTCGTTCACGCCGGCCTCTCCGCGGCGATCCGCCCGTTCCACTCGTCCACGGACGGCGATGTCCTGTTCGCCGCCTCGACCGAGCGGGTACCCCCGCCCGCCGAGAGTCGGCCGGGGGAGTTCGCCGATCGGGTGGGGGCTCGGGCCGCCGAGCTGGCCGTTGCGGCGGTGCTCACCGCCGTACGGCGGTCGAATCGTGCCGACTAGCGATCGACCGGGGCCGTGCGGCGGAGGGGAGTGCCGCGTAGCCCCCGGATCAAGTCCGTCTTCGTGACGATCCCCTGTAGGTCACCGCGAGCGGCGACCAACACCGCCGGATACCTTGCGAGGAGCGGTGGCAAGAGGTCCGCCGCGAACCGTTCGTCCACGACCGGATACGCGGGCTCGAGCACATCCCGAACCCGAGTCTTGCGCGAGTTTGCGGCCGCCAGGGCCCGCAGCAGCCCGGTCTCCGAGAGGGAGCCCACGACCTTTCCGGCGTCCACGACCGGGAGCTGGGAGAACGCCCCGCCCTCCATCCGCTGGGCGGCGGTCGGTAGGCTCGCCGAAGACTCGACGGTGACGAGCTCGTGGTTCATGAGGTCGCTCACGGTCAGTCGGGGGGTCGCCGTCCCCTCTTGGGCTTCGAGGTATCCCAAGATCCGCTGCACGAGCTCGTACGACGGCCGGATCCGCCCCCGCTCGATCCGAGACAGCGTCGCGTCACTCCGTCCGACGGCGCGGGCGAGCTCCCCGAGGGAGATCCCGAGCG
>JASHUL010000026.1 GCA_030039995.1 Thermoplasmata archaeon | reverse complement strand
GAGGAGCGGCCCGACGGCCGCGTCCGCTGGCTGCTCGAGAACGCGGCCGGTCAGGGGACGACCCTCGGCTCGACCTTCGAGGAACTCGCGACCGTCCTCGGGGCGGTCGACGCGCCCGACCGGCTCGGCGTGACCCTCGATACCTGCCACCTCTTCGCCGCCGGTTGGGACCTGCGCACGGACGAAGGGTACGGTCGCCTCATCGACAAGCTCCGCGACACGGTCGGCCTCGGGACGGTGCGGGCGTTCCACCTGAACGACGCGAAGGCAGGGCTCGGCTCCCACCTCGACCGCCACGAGAACATCGGCCACGGCGAGATCGGGCTCGAGGGATTCCGGCGCGTCGTGAACGACGCCCGCTGGTCGTCGACCCCAGGGTACCTCGAGACGCCGATCGACGAAGCGACGGGGTACGCCCGGTACGCGACGGACCTCCGGACGCTGCGCTCGCTCCTCCCCGACGCACCGCGGCCCCCCGAAACCTCGGCGCGCCCGCGGCGGGCTCGCGCCCGTTCCTCAACGGTCAAATAGCGAGGTCCGCCTCGCGCGCACGGGCATGGGGGACGAGGTCCCGCCGGAGGTTCTCGATTCCCTACAGCGGACCGCCCAGGAGGTCCGTCGGGATGTCGTCCGGATGACCTATCGTGCGGGGAGCGGTCATCCGGGCGGCAGCCTCTCCGTCGTCGAGCTCCTGACGGCGCTCCTGTTCCGGGAGATGCGGCTCGACCCCGAGCGTCCGGACCTCCCCGACCGGGACCGCCTGGTGCTCTCGAAGGGCCACGCGGCCCCCGCACTCTACTCGGCGATGGCGCGTCGGGGATTCTTCTCGGTCGAGGAGTTGCGGACGTTCCGAACGCTCGGGAGCCGGCTGCAGGGAACGCCCGACCGACGCCGTCTTCCGGGCGTCGACGCGTCGACCGGCGGACTCGGCCAAGGTCTCGGGATCGCGGTCGGCCTCGCGATCGACGCCCGGCTCGATACCCGCGCGACCCGCGTCTTCGTCGTCCTGGGGGACGGAGAGTGCCAGGCCGGCGGGACGTGGGAGGCCCTCCTGGCCGGCGCGCACCACCGGCTCGGCAACCTGGTCGCGCTCGTCGACCGGAACCGGTTTGAGACCGACGGGGCGACGGATGAGATCCTCGAGATCGAGCCGCTCGTCGACAAGCTCCGTGCGTTCGGCTGGCGGACGGTCGAGCTCGACGGACACGACCTTCCCGAGATCCTCCGCGCGCTCACCGGGGCCCGCGCTTCGACCGACCGTCCGACCGCGATCGTCGCGCACACGGTGAAGGGCAAGGGCGTCTCGTTCATGGAGAACACGCACGTCTGGCACGGCCGGGCCCCGAACCGGGAGGAGGCCGAGCGGGCGTTGCTCGAGCTCGGGGTCCCGCCGGCCGAGGTGGACCTGTGACCGGCGCTCCCCACCGGGCGAGCCTCCGGGAGGCGTACGGTCGCGCGCTCCTCGAGCTCGGCGAGCGGGACGCCCGCCTCGTCGTCCTGGACGCCGACCTCGCCGCGGCGACCGGCACGGGGGAGTTCGCTCGCCGGTTCCCGAAGCGAGCGTTCGACCTGGGCGTGGCCGACGCGGCGATGGTCGCGGTCGCCGCCGGGCTCGCGCTCGACGGCCGCACGGTGTTCGCGGGGACGAACGCGGTGTTCGCGGCCGGGGAGGCGTACAACTTCGTCCGCCAGTCGGTCTGCTTCAACGGTGCGAACGTCAAGCTCGTCGCCTGCCCGTCCGGGCTCCTCGTGGGGCTCGACGGCGGGACGGTCCAGAGCGTCGAGGACCTGGGGCTCATGCGGGGGCTGCCGGAGATGACGGTCGTCGTGCCCGCGGACGCTGCGAGCACGCGCGCGGCGACGTTCGCGGTGGCCGAGCGCGGAGGACCCGCGTACGTCCGACTGGCGGGCGAGCCGCTGCCCGACGTGACGGCGGGGGCGTTCGAGCTGGGCCGAGCGGCGGAGCTCCGGGCGGGGAGCGACCTCACGATCGTCGCGCTCGGCGCCCTCGTGCACCGGGCGCTCGCGGTGGCGAACGACCTCGCCGAGATCGGCCTGTCCACGCGCGTCCTCGATTTCGCCTCGGTCAAGCCGTTCGACGAGCCCGCGCTCCTGCGCGCCGCCCGGGACACGGGAGCGATCCTCGTGCTCGAGGAGCATTCCGTCCTGACCGGGGTCGGCGCGCTGGTCGCCGCGACCACGGCCGAGAACTACCCCGTGCCGGTGCGTCGTGTCGGGGTGCCGGACGTCTTCGGCGAGAGCGGCGAGCCGTGGGCGCTCCTCGACCGGTACGGGTTCTCCCCCGACCGGATCCGCGACGAGGCGTGGGAACTCCTCAAGAGCCGCGGCAAGGTGTCGTGAGCCGGTCGACCGAGGGGCGAGGGCGATGCAGCTGTTCCTGGACACGGCGAGCGTGACGGAGATCCGAACGATGTGGGAGACCGGGATCCTCGACGGGGTCACGACGAACCCGACCCTGGTCGCGAAGGAAGGCCGGAAGTTCGAGGACGTGCTCCGGGAGGTCTGCGCGCTCGGCGTCCCGAGCGTGTCGGCGGAGGTCGTCGCGACCGACACGGAGGGGATGCTCCGCGAGGGGCGGCATCTGCGCGCGATCCACCCTTCGATCTACGTCAAGGTACCGATGATCCCGGCGGGACTGAAGGCGACGAAGGTCCTCGCGTCCGAGGGCACGCGCGTGAACATGACCCTCGTCTTCAGCGCGAACCAGGCGCTGCTCGCGGCCAAGGTCGGCGCCGCGTACGTCAGCCCGTTCATCGGGCGGCTCGACGACCAGGGACAGGACGGGATGGAGCTGATCCGGGACATCGTCACGATCTACCGGAACTACTCGTTCCCGACCAAGGTGCTCGTCGCGAGCGTCCGCCATCCGGTGCACGTGCTCGATGCGGCGAAGCTCGGCGCGGACATCGCCACGATGCCGTACGCGGTCATGGAGAAGCTGGCGCAGCATCCGCTCACGGACCTCGGCCTGGCCCGTTTCCTGAAGGACTGGGAGAAGGTGCCGAAGGGCTGAGCGGCGGGGACCGACGGATTATATCGCGGGCGCGGCTCCCCCCGCGGCCGGCCGTGACCGACTCCGGGCTCCTCGAGAAGTACCTGCGGCTCACGCACGAGGCGCTCGAGCGGGTCGCCCCCGCTCCCCCGGTGCGCTCGTTCCTGCGGGGCGCCTCCGACGACTTCCTCGCGATGGCCCGCGCGTATCTCTCCGACGCGGAGCACTTCAGCGCCTCGGGGGACCCGGACCGGGCGCTGGCGGCCGTGAGCTACGCGCACGGATGGCTGGACGCCGGCGTGCGGCTCGGACTCCTCGACGGAGGCGAGGATGACCAGCGATTCACCCTCTTCGAGTAACGCGCGCCCGACGGCATCGGGCGGCGTGCCCGACACCGTGCTCGCCGCGATCGAAGCGCATCTCAAGCAACGCGAGCTCCGCCGGGAGGACCTCTACCAGCGGGCGCGCCGGCTCCGCCGGCTCGCGCAGTCCACGATGACCCGGCTCCACTCCGCCGGTACGGCCGCCCCCGAGCTCGCGGAGGTCCGTCGGCTCACCGCCGAGCTCGCCGACTGGGTGCACCGGGAGGGTCGGGGCGACGAGCCGCTCGCGCTCGACGCGTTCCAGGAGGCGGTCGAAGCGGTGCTGCTCGGCGCGATCGCCGACGGCCGACCGCTGCCCGGACCGTCCGACCTGGGCGTCGACCCCGAACCGTACCTTCTCGGGCTCGGGGACGTGGTCGGAGAGGTCCGACGTCGCGTGCTCGACCGGCTCGGCCGCGACGACCTGCCGGGCGCGGAGGCCGACCTCGCGCTCATGGAGCGGCTGACGCAGGCGCTGCTCCGATTCGACACGACGCGGGCGATCGTCCAGCTGAAGCCGAAGCAGGACACGGCCCGGACGTTGCTCGAGCGCACCCGGGGCGAGGTCGTGATGGCGCGGTTCCTCTCCCGGGCGCGCCCGGCGGACCGGGAGGGCGCCGCGTGACGGCCGGACCCCGCCGGACGATCGGCGTCATCGGCGGCTCCGGGATCACGACGATCTTCGGGGACGCGGCGACGCGGGTCCATCGCGTGGCGACCCCGTGGGGGGCGCCGTCCGCCCCGCTCGAGGAAGGCGAGGTCGGCGGGGTGCGGGTGCTGTTCCTCTCCCGGCACGGCACGGGCCACACTACCCCCCCGCACCGGATCAACTACCGAGCGAACGTCGACGCGCTGAAGTCGCTCGGGGCCGAGGCCGTCGTGACGGTGAGCGCGGTCGGCTCCCTCCGGGAGGAGCTCGCCCCGGGGACGTTCGTGCTGCCCAACCAGTTCGTCGATTTCACCAAGCAGCGCCCGACGACGTTCTTCGACGGCGGGCGCGTCTACCACGTGTCGATGGCCGACCCGTTCTGCCCGGACCTCCTCGCCACGGCCCGGACGGTCGGCGCCGAGGTCGGGACGCCGTTCGCCGACGGCAAGACGTACGTCTGCGTCGAGGGGCCGCGGTTCAGCACCCGCGCGGAGTCGGCCTACTTCCGCGGGTTCGCGGACATCATCGGCATGACGCTCGTTCCCGAGGTGACGCTCGCCCGCGAGCGGGCGCTCTGCTACGCGTGCCTCGCGATGGTCACCGACTACGACGTCTGGGCGGAGCGACCGGTCGACGCGAAGGAGATCGGCGCGGTGATGCAGCGGAACTCCGAGCGGATGCGGCGGCTGCTCGCCGCCCTCCTGCCCCGGCTCGCGCACCCGCCGACCTGCCGATGCGCGCACGCGCTGGACGACGCCGCGGTCTAGCTCGACCGGGGCCCGCGCCGCACCGTGATCGGGATCCGCCCGCCCGCGAACTCGGCTTCGGCGATCTCGACCGGGTCGACCA
>JASHUL010000025.1 GCA_030039995.1 Thermoplasmata archaeon | reverse complement strand
GCCCGCGGCGACGCGGGCCTTCAGGTTGGTCGGGGGAGACTTCATTTGACCCGGAAGCCAAGAACTTCGGCTAGGTCAACTTTCCGATAGGCGCTGTTATCCGGAGCCCCCTCCAGCTATGGATAATCTATAGTCGGGGGAGCGCCCCCCGAGTCCCTCCGCGCTTCATCGCGAGGCGATGCCGTAACGCTGAAGGTCGGCCTCGACCATGATACGCACAAGGTCGGCGAACCGAGTCTTGGCCTCCCAGCCCAGGGTTCGCTTCGCCTTGTTTGCGTTTCCGCGGAGATTGAACACCTCGCTCGGACGGTTGTACTGCGGGTCGATGATCACGTGTTTCTCCCAGTCGTCGATCCCGGCCAGATGGAAGGCGACTTCCACGAATTCGCGGACGCTGTGGGATTCGCCGGTCGCTCCTACGTAGTCGTCGGGGGTCGGAGCGGCCAGAGTCCGATGCATCAGGTCCGCATAATCGGGGGCATACCCCCAATCCCGGCGGGCGTCGAGATTACCGAGCCGCAGCGTCTTCGTCTTCCCCGCCACGATTTGGGCGACGCCATCCGTAATCTTGCGAGTGACAAACTCGAGCCCCCGGCGGGGCGACTCGTGATTGAAGAGAATTCCGTTCGCGACGTACATCGAGTAAGCTTCCCGGTAGTTCACGGAGGCCCAGTACGAGTAGACTTTCGCGACGCCGTAGGGGCTCCGGGGATGGAAGGGGGTTTGCTCGTCTTGCGGCTCCGTGAGAACGTGACCGAACATCTCGCTGGACGAGGCCTGATAGACCCGGGCCGTCGGGGCATTCGCACGGACGGCTTCTAGCAAACGCAACGTGCCGAGACCGGTGATCTCTCCGGTCAAGACGGGTTGGGCAAAGGAGGTCGCCACGAAAGACTGAGCCGCGAGATTGTAGACCTCGTCCGGCTGGGAGACCTTGACGGCTTGGCTGATCGAGGACTGATCCATGAGGTCCCCGTCGACGAGTTGGACGTCCGAGAGGACACTGGAAATGTTCGTCAAATTCGGGCTGCTCAAGCGCCGAACGATCCCGGTCACACGGTAGCCGAGTCCCACGAGCAGTTCCGCCAGATACGAGCCGTCCTGCCCCGTGACGCCCGTGATCAGCGCCGAGCGATCGGCCATGTTGCCCCGAGCCCCCTCGCGTATTAAGGAGTCAGGAACGACCGAGTCGTCCTCCTCGCAGTCGACCGGTTCAACTCCCGCAGCCGGGACCGATGTCGGGCAGGTACGCGAATATGTACGCGTCTTGTTGGTGGAAGAGCTCCTGGAAGTCGGCCGACGACTCCATCGGTGCGGGGTCGAAGGGTAGGAACGGGGTCGACGTTTGCTGGGTCACGAACACCTCAGTGACGCCGAGAAACCCAAGCGCGAGCTCGGTCGAGTTATCGAACACGCCTCCGGTCAGGTCCTGGACTGCGACGTGGTAGGAGTAGTTGACCGGATTGGGGTATTCTGGGAAGACGACCCCCAAGACGGCGAATTCCGGCAGATATTGGGCGGCGGAAGCGGGCGCGACCAACACACGGGAGCACTCGGGCAAGTTCGCGCCGGCCCACTCGAGGGCGGCGATGTCTCCGGCCGAGACGTTGGACAGCGGGGCGACATGCGATTGGAGATACTCGGGAACGCTGGTACCGGTCGCCACGGCCCCCGCGGAGAAGGCCACGATGAGCACTAAGGCGCTTGCGACCATCGCGGACGAGGGCGCCCCGGCCCGTGACGGCGAGACTCTCCATCGATCGGGGCGGTTCGTCGATGCCGAAGCGTCCTCTGCCCGTTCCTTACGGTGACGGTAATGAGTGGAAACCGAGCCCCAGGCGATCAGTAGCGGCACGGTTCCGATCACGCTGTAGGAGAGGAACAGCAGGACGGAGATCTGAATGTAGTTCGGCACCGCGAGGACGGTGCCCAGGGCGCCGTCGCTCCCCTCGACGAAGATCATGACCGAAGTGAGCACGAACAGCGTTACGGTGAGCACCGCGAGGTCGGCGGCGACGCGCCGCGGAATTCGATCGAACGCTCGCGAGTCCTTGAACAGCAAGCGAACGGCCAACAGCGCCAAGCCGACGACGAACAGGATCATCACTTCGAAAAACAACAACGGGACGGGAGAAACTTTGAACTGTCCGACCACGAACGGATTGACCTGTTGGAGCAGGGTGGACCAATTCACGACCGGTCCGACCGGGTAAGCGTACGGCGGGCTCCCCGCCCCGGACAGCACATGACCCGGCAGATGGTACCACAGCAAGACGGCGACGATCGGGCGCGAGAGCAACAGCCCGATCGCGGCCAAGGCGAGTCCGACTTCAGTAACAGACCGCCCGAGGGAGACGAGGCCCCACGGCCGGTACGCGACCAAGTACGCCGCGAGCAAACAGACGAGGGCTACTCCGACCGAGGCGCTGATCGTCGCGGCGATTCCGAAGACCGCAGCGAGGCCTACCCGATCGGCCCAACTTCGGTGCGGGGTCCGAGCGAACGGACCGAGCCACCCTACACACAGTAGGAACATCGGCAGTGCGACCGCGAAATCGTACGAACCGCCGACCCAGAGTCGAGGCCACGACGCGACGAGTCCGAAGAAGCCCGCGAACAGAGCTCCTGAGGCTTCTCCGCCGCCAGTGAACCCAATGCCGACGCGGAGTCCCCAACCGTAGGCCCCCAACGGGGTCAGCGCGAGAAACAGGCATGGAAGGACCATCGGAACAACGTAGACGGGCCAGCCGTACAACAGCACCGGCACAGTTTCCCAAACCGGTTCACCTTGAGGGTAAAGGACTCCGGCGTTAGCAAACGGCTGGAGAGTCCACGGCAGCTCGTGATCGCGCAGAATCAGTGTCGTGAATAGTCCGTGGAACGCCCCGTCCGGCCCGTTCGATAGCGATCGGAGTCCGATGCCGGTCACTTCGACGTAAAGGAGAGCGACAACGAGCACGGCGACGACCCACGGGCCGGGGTTTGCGAGCAAACGAGACCAACGCTCCCACGTCCGTGCCGCCTCCCGAACGAGCAATGCCCCAGCGACCAAGATACCGAGCGCGATCAGTCCGAAGAGGACCGACGCGCCGTACAGTGGAACCGGTAACGCGGCTACGACGTACAGCGACGCGCCCGCCAGGTAGAAGGAGAGCAGCAATGTCTCCGACCAGTGGAGACGAAGTTCGGTGCCAAAGAGTTTTGAGACACCCCGAAGAATAACGTAACCCAGCGGGGTCAGCGCAAAGAATACGCCGACCAAACCGGCGACCGCGGAGTTGAGGCCCACCGCCGGCATGCGCGCCGGACGGAAGTTGGCTACATATCAGTTGACGGACGAAGAAATCGGTGCGCGGAGGGGGGGAGACCCGTCGAGCGTCGCCCTCAGGCGGGAAGAGCCAGGAACTCCCGCGCGACCTTTTCCCACGAACCGACGAGGGCCTGGGAACGCTGGCCCGCCACGCGACGCAGTTGGGGATCCGCCATCAGCCGCCGGAGGGCGATACAGGTAGCTGCGGCGTCGCCGATCGGCACTACGATCATTCCCATCCGTTCCATGTCGCGAGGGCATCCGGCGGCGCTGGTCACGACGGGTAGACCGCACGCGGCCGCTTCGACCCTCGCAATCCCGAAGCTCTCACGGTAGGACGGTAAGCAAAAGATCGCGGCCGAGCCATACTCGCCTCGTAGCTGATCGTCAGTGATCGATCCCGTGAACTTCACCCGATCCGCGATGGCGCCGGAGTTGGCCGCTTGGAGTAATTGATCGAGATACTGCGTATCCTCGATCGGTCCCACGATCCTCAGTCCCCAGTCCGGGAAATCTCTCGCCAGCATGGCGAACGCATCGAGCAGCACGTGGATCCCCTTCTGAGGGGTCACGCGGGCAACGCATAGGACCGTCCGGTTCTTCTCGAGCGCGCGCCAATCGGGATCGGCCACCTGATGCGGCGAGAAACCGTCGGGAACGACGGAGAACCTGGCCGAGCCGAGCATCCAACGGCGTATGCGCTCTAGGCCGCAACTCGACTCGATCACGACATCGTCGAACAGTTGCGCGCACGCAAGGAGCAGGAACGACATCTTGAGAGACTCCGCGACCGTACTCGTCCGGCCGTCCCAGTCAAGTTTCAGGGTCCAACGTTGGCGCGGTCGGTGCTGGGAACGTAGGGGGCTTCGGCGCCCGAGGCCCGCGAAGAGAGAGACCAGGAAGAATCGCCTGGACCCCCGGATCACGAGAACCTGTCGGATGGAGGGCGACCGGAGGGCCGCGAGTACAGTCCGGATCTCGGCCCAAGGGTCCGTCGCTCGGCCGGCCGAACAATCCAGCAGCCGAACTCCTCCGGGCGCCGGGACCTCAGATTTGGACACGAGAAGCAGCGGTACGCGGCCGGCCGCCGCGAAGCCCTGCGCCAAACCCCCGGCGTCTTTTTTCCGGTGCACCTCGGTGAACGCTCTCCAGGGCCAGTAGACAGCTACGTCGCAATCGCTCACGCGCGGTCGTTCCTCCGTGTCGCCGTCGACCTGCCGGTGGCCGGACGCGGGGCGAGAGGGTGTGCCCGTCGCGAGATCATGGACGATCTCTTGAGGACGGCGGGCCCGAAGCCTCTGGAACAGCCACGGGCTCCTTCGTGGACCGTATGGGATGCCAACGAGTCAACGACGTGGGAGCTGTCGAGCTGGTCACAATCGCCGTCGCGCGAGTCACGGTCTCAGCGCCGGCCAGCGCGCCGACGTGCCAGACTCGGCGGGGGTTCTCGCCCAGAAATCTCCACACCGCGGTCGTCAGCCTCCGGGGTGACCAACTCGAGACCGAAATACCGGTACGCCTTCGAAGGACTATCTCTTGATGGTTCACTCGCCACCGCTGGCGGAGAAAATCCGACGGGGTCGTCGGAACCCGATTGTAGAAGACCGCCGCGGCAGCGTACACCTTGCGGCTCCCGGGCGGCCCCGCAACGGCCCCCATGTATGTGTCGTCGTCCTGAATGTCGTTCGGAATGGCGAACTCTCGGTTGCGAACCGCGTACGCCTCCCCGGTCTTGGGGTCGATGCTGGAGAGGAAGTGATGGATCTCCCACATGGTCCGGTTCAATTCCATCATGAAACCGCTGGAGGGGCCAAACGGGATCGGATGCCCGCAGACCAACGTCACTTCGGGGTCGCGGAAGGGTTCCACGGCCGCCTCAAACGCATGGCGATCGGGAACCGTGTCCACCCCTGCGATCAGCACCACCTCGCCTCGAGCGGCGCGCAGCCCCGTTGCGAGGGCCGCCGCTTTTCCCTGTCGCGTCGGCTCCGACAGCAGGAGGACCCGGGAGTCGCGAGTCGCGAATTCCCGTGCGACCGACTCGGTGCGATCGGTGCACCCGCTAGCCACGACGATAACCTGAATCAACCGGAAACTCGAACCCTCGTTGTCAAGGCATCCCTGAAGGAACCGGGCGATATTCGCCTCCTCGTTGTAGGCACAACCGACGATCGAGAGCGTCAGGGGGCCTTGTCTGGATGCCAAATCCCGTGGCCCCACTCCCATCGATGTTTCCATCGGACCACTTACCCCAATCCCACCTTAATTTGCTTCGCGGCTCACTGGACCAAGCCGTAAGCTCGTTGGGAAGCCGACCGCTAAGGCGGCCTGTTCGACGGGCGAGGCGGTACCTGCCGACGCAGTTCTATAGTCCCCGAAGGACTGATTGCTCGGTCGGAGTCTCGAACTGAACTCGTCCTTGTAATGGAACCGCCGATGCCGTCGCTGGGAGTCGTCGTCGTAGCCCATGACCGCCGGGAGTACCTTCTGTCGGCGGTCGACTCGGTCCGTTCGCAACAAGGCCTCGGGTCGGAGGTCGAGCTCGTGGTCGTGAAAAACTTCGACGATACGACTCTCGATCGGGAGCTCGATGCGCGACGGGCGCACCGGGTGATCGAGAACAACCCTAGCCTGGGAGCGAAGCTCCGCGTCGGGATGGACGCCTCTCGAAGCGAAGTCATCTGCATTCTCGAGGACGACGACGAGTTCGGCGCCGAGAAGCTGGCCACAGTCCGGTCCATGTTTCGAGACCGACCCAAGCTGGGATTCTACCACAATGGCTTCGTGACGATCGGTCCGGACGGAGCCCCGTGGCGACCCCACCGTTTATGGGCGAAAGGGGGCGTCGAAAAGTCCGACGAAGTCTCTCTGGCCGGCCCCGTCCAATCGGCCCGCGAGAGCCTTCGGCTTTTGGGCTTCTTCCCTAACTTCAACTGCTCGTCAATCTCGATTCGCCGGAAGATGATCGAGCCATTTCTCACGTCGCTGCCGGCCGCGGGGCTGGTCGCGGACAATTTTCTGTTTCTCTGTGCCCTCGCCTCTCCCTGGGAGCTGTTGGCGGATCGCCGGGCCCTCACCCGCGTGCGGGTCCACGCGAGTAATCTCTCGCCCCAGGGGGGTGCCGTAACGCGCGGAGCG
>JASHUL010000266.1 GCA_030039995.1 Thermoplasmata archaeon | reverse complement strand
TTTCCCACCACGGGCTCGCGAGGTCCGTGAGGTCCGCGAGCGCGAGCCTGCCACCGAGCTTCTCGCGGGCTTCCGTGAACTTCGGTAGAAACCGCCGGGTGATCGGGCACCACGAGGCACCGAAGCAGACGACGTATCTTCCGGGACGGCGAAGCCGTTCGCCCACGAAGTCGGCGGCGACGAGCACCTCCAGGTCGGTGGGCGACCAAGGACGGTCGGCCATGCTTCCGTCGCGCGCGCGTCCGAGTCGTCACCGGGCGGGTGCCGGACGCTCGAACCGCCCCGGGTCGAACGGGCGCAGGTCGTAGTCGATGGGCTCGCCACGCACCCACCGCGCCACCACCTCGCCGACCACGCTCGTGAACTTGAAGCCGTGGCCGGAACACGCGCTCACGACCGTCACGTTCGGGTGACGAGGGTGGGGACCGAGGACGAAGTGCCGATCGGGTGCGTTCGTGTAGAGGCACGAGACCGCCGCGGTCTCGTGCGGGACGAGGTCGGGAAGGTTCTCCCGAACGAAGGCGCGCACGGGTCGCGCGACCTCCTCCCCGAACGTGCGGTCCGCCGTCTCGGGCGTCCGCGCCGGGCGGCCGTTCCAAGCTCCGACCTTGACCCCATCGCCGAGGTCCGGGATCCCGTACGTCTGCGCCTCCGTCCCGCGGTCCCAGAGGAACACCGGCATCGTCTCCGGCCCGGTGAACCCCGGGTGCGCCGAGGGGAACCAGAGCACGAACTGGCGTTCCACGGTGAGCGGAAGCGACAGGTCACCGACCATCTGGGGGGTCCACGCGCCGGTGGTCAGGACCAGCGACCGAGCCCGGTACGCGCCCTCGGCCGTTCGCACCGTGACCGAGGCGGGCTCGGAGGTCCAGGAGGTGACCGCCTCCCCGTAATGGAGCTCCGCGCCGGAGGCGACCGCGGCGCCGACGTAGCTCGAGATGCAGTTCTCGGGAAAGAGGACCCCGGCGTCGGGGTCCCATAACGCGGACTCGTCGTCGCGGACGGCGAACTGAGGGTACTGTTTGCGCAGGTCGTCGGCCGTCAGCACGGCGTGGTCGAGGTGGAGCGCGGTCGCGGTCCGTCGCGCACCCCCGACGGTCGGCGAGTCCGGGGCGCCGATCATCAGCCCCCCCGTCCTTCGGAGGATCGGCACGTCGACGTTCGACTGGAGCTGACGCCAGAGCACCTGCGCTCGCTGCACGAGGGGGACGTACGCGGCGCCCTCGTAGTAGGCCGTGCGGTAGATCCGGGTGCGACCGTGCGAGGAGCCGCGCGAGTGCGTCGGGCCGAACTGCTCGAGGCCGAGAACCGTCGAACCGGCGCCCGCGAGGAACGCCGCCGCGGACGCACCCGCCCCCCCGAGCCCGACCACGATCGCGTCGTATTCGTTCATGGCCGCACCCGGACGACGGGACCGGGACCCCGGGGGACGGAAGTCGCTTTCGAGCGTCCTCCCGGGCGTCTCGATTCGCCGGTCCGGGGAGAGACGGCTGTCGAAAAGTGAGCCGTTAACTATCGGGTCGGGCTCGAGGCCCACCATGTTCGGGCCCCGCCGAATCCTGCTGGTGCTGGTCGTAGCGATCGCGGTGATCATGCTCGTACCGTCCCCCGTCACGGCGCGTCCCGCGGGGACCGGGGGCGCGGCGGACGGAGCGGCCGCGATCGGGACGGCAGGGACCGAGGCGAGCGGAGGGGCGACTCCCGCCGCGACCGCCGGCACGGTGTCGCCGGCGTCGGCCGCCTCGACCACGACACCCGCGAGCTCGCTGCAGGCGCAGGCGGACTCGGCGGTGAGCCGAATGTCCGCGGCCGAGACTCGGGCGGGCGTTCCGGCCGACCGACAACTCCTTCCGACGCTGAACACCGAGACCCGGGTCCAGAACGGGATCGTGACCCCGACCCCCAACGGGGTCCCATCGCCGATGGGGATCGCCGATTACGGCATCCAGAACGACGGCGGCGTGAACGTGGCGACCCAGACGTACTACCAGAGCATCGAGGGGAGCATGACGATGAATCAGCTCAGCCTCCTCTACCTCGACAGCGCCGGCCCGGACGAGTACACGGCCCAACTGAACTCGGTCGCGACCGGCGTGACGCTGTTCGGCGATTCCACCTACCAGATGTGGACCCAGGACGTGTACTACTACCAGCAGGGCACGCACACGCTGAACCTCGCCGACGCGATCGTGAACTTCACGAGCGTCGACTTCAACTTCTCGCCGAACACCGTCATCTCGGGGAACGGCTTCTACGACCCCGGATTCGGCTACTTCTACCCCTACGGCCCGTCGATCTACGCGCCCGAACCGTTCACCATCCACTTCTACACCAACCTCACGACGATCGACGGCGACTCGGCGGTCGAATTCGGCTACGTCGTTGCCTCGTCCGCGGGCGTCAGCGGCGGGACGTTCGACACGGTCGTTTTCAACTCGCAGCCCGTGAGCGGACCGGCGATCTCGGCCCCCACGCCGCTGTTCGAGATCAGCGGGGACGTCCTCAGCGGCACCGGCTACATCCCGCTGGACGCGGAGCTAATCCTCGGCGGGGACGGCGGCGGGTCGACCTCGCTGATCTTCAACATCGACGCGACGATGCAGCTCTACCTCGAGGCTCCGGACTCCTCGGCGTACCTCCCGGTACCCGCGGCGTATTCGTTCGGCGGGGAGACGGGCGAGACCGTCACGGGCATCGCGGAGTGGGCGTCCGGCGGCGCCGACCCGACCGTCCATCTCGGTCCCGGGCCGGCGGACCTGGAACCGCTCTACGGAGTCGCCGGGGCTCCCGGGTTCGGCGAGGTCACCGAGCAGCTCAAGGTATCGCCGGCGAACGCCTTCGTCTTCGGTTCGACGGGGGCGTCGTTCGACGCGAACACGGCCGCGTGGTCGCCCGTCCCCTCGTCGGGGACCGCGGTCTACGAGCTTCCCCCCGGGACGTACAGTTACGAGGTGCTGCTCAGCGAGTACGCCCCCCAGACGCACACCCTCGCCGGCTCGGGCTCCGTCACGGCGCATCTCGGGGCCGACCCGGCCCTCGGCGTGTACACCCCCCTCTGGGCGTTCGGGAACGGACAGCTCGCGGCGATCTCGCGGGCGGGCGGCACCGGCTCCGTCGGGAACCCGTACGTCCTCGAGAACAACGAGTACGGCGCGTTGAACCCCTTGTTCGGTCAGTTCAACGACTACCTCTTTCCGCAGTTCCCCGGGATCTTCCTCGTGGACACCACCGCGTACGTCGCGGTCGTGCAGGCGCCGTCGCTCACCGTTCCGCTCAGCCTCAGTTGGGAGGTCGGATACAACAGCATCCTGCCGTCGACCCAGCAGCTGGGGGTCGACTTTTACGGGACGGACCACGCCTCGCTGGTCGACTCGAGCGACCTGAGCGGCTGGGTGTTCGCCGAGGCGAGCCTCGAGTCCCAGTCGAGCGTCGTCCTGTGGAACACCACCAACACCCTCGTCGCGGGCAACACCTTCCAGGTCGAGAGCATCGGCCTGTTCCTCTTCGGAGGGACCCAGAACACGATCTGGGGGAACGTCTTCGAGGTGACGGAACCGGTCGCGCCGGTCCCCGGATACATCCTGTTCTACGGGGAAGGTCTCGGGCTCTATCTGTTCGAGTCGGGCGACCTGATCTTCAACAACGCGTTCGTCACGGCGATCACCGCGTACGTCCCGGCGTACAACGTCTACTCGTTCGACGGGGTCCCCGAGGTGTGGGTCGACGCCTGGGACGTCCATCCCCAGCCGGCGAGCGCGGTCGACGTCGTGAACGGCTGGAGACTCTCGGGCAGCATCCTCGGGCTCTCGTACGTCGCGGGGAACTACTGGTGGAACTACGGGACCCCCGGGGACCCGTACGGCGTGCTCCCGTACAACAACGAGGGGTACATCGACTACGGGGGAGACTACTTCCCGGTCGTGCCGTTCCCGCTCTACACGATCACGTTCGTGGAGTTCGGGCTGCCGCACGGGAGTTCGTGGTCCGTGACGCTCGACGGGTACACCCAGACGACGACCGGTGGGGCGTTGACGTTCCTCGACCCGACCGGGGCGTACCCGTTCTCGGTCGCCTCCAGCTCGAGCGACACGGCCCACCCGGCGAGCGGGACGGTCACGGTCTCCCACTCCTCGGTCGTCGTGTTGGTCCTCTGGAGCTGAGCCCGAGGCTCGACCGGCCCAACCCCTTCCTACCGTCCGAGGGTCGACCGAACCCGTTCGGAACGACGAAGTCGTTCGGGGTGCTTTGAAGGGGGACGGGGTCCCTCGACCGCCACGGCACCACTATGGCCGACGACCCACCGCGCCGCCCGAGCTGGCTCGACGCCGCTCCGACCCCGGGATTCCGAGCCGCCGACGAACGCGTGACGCCGCTCTCCCGACCGGCCCGCGGACCTTCGACCCGGCGTTCGCTCCCTCCGACCGCCCGGTCCCCTCCGGTCCCGACCGGCCCGATCGCGGCTCCGCCCGCACCGTCCGCGATCATCTACGGGGAGTCCCGTGCCCTCGTGAACCTCGTGCTGTACGGCCTCGGGAGCCAGGCGAACTCCCGATTCCTCTGGCTCGACATCCGCGCCAAGGACGAGCACCGCTCGCCGTGGGACCCCGTGCGCCTCGGCTGGCTCGACGAACGCCGGGTCTGGTCGACCGACCCGGACCACGGACTCGCCCCCGAGGCGTCGCCCAAACGCCGGGCGATCTTCGACGTCGTTCGCTCCGACGAGCCGCCGGCGATGCTCACCCGACTGGCCGAGTTCCTCCGGCTCCCGCCCACGATCCAGGAGATTCTCGGCGAGATGTCGCCGACCGGGGCGACCAACGTCCTCGCGGTCGCCAACGTGGACCGGGTCTCGGGTTCGTTCCCGGCCAAGACCCTCGCCCCGATCCTTTCGGCGTTCGCCTGGACCCGGTGCGCGCTCTACGTCGCCCACACCGGGCCGACCGT
>JASHUL010000265.1 GCA_030039995.1 Thermoplasmata archaeon | reverse complement strand
GAGGATCTCGAGGATCGGGATCGTGTCCGACCGCGCACCCGGGGAGAGCAGCATCGCGTGTTCGGAGATGAAGACGACCGTCTTCGCGGCGGCGGGTTCAATGCGGACAAGACCGCGGCTCATCCCCCGAGAGGCGTCGCGAAAAACCCCTCGAGTGATCGACTGGGCGTGCGTGTCGGTCGCGATGTGCGTCAAGTCGACGGAGCTGTCGAACGACTGGTCCTTGGCGCCGTAGAACGTCTGCAGGTCGTCCACGTGAGAGCCCGCGCCGGTGAGCATCGAGTGGTTCCGGATCTTCGTTCGAAACCCTCCGAACCCGTTCCAGAGCCAGCCGAGCCGGCTGTCCGCGCCCGTCGTGGCCGTCCGCCGGTAGATCGAGACGGTCTTCAGATCCGGGGCGTGCACCGTCAAGAGGATGGCTTTCGCCCGGTCGCCGAGGTCGAGGTCCGTGTTGGACGCGTAGAGTCGCTGCCCCGGCGGCGCTCCGGGCGCGCTGTAGACCTCTTCGGTGAACAGGAGCTGGGTGCGAGCACCCGCATGGATCGAGCGTCGCAGCGAGAGCGCTTCGTGGGGCGCCGAGAGAACCGTCAGGTCCTGGACTCGGATCGGTTCGGTGAGCCCGTCCGGAATGTCGAGCGCATACCCTCGGTTCAGCAGAGCCGTCGAGAGCGCTGAGAGTTTGTCCGTTGGCTCCTCCGCACCGCGAAGGAAACGGCCGACCTCCTCGGGGGACCCGGACCAGAGCTCACGGAGCGAGCGTAGCTGCACTCCCTCGGAACGAAGCTCCGCGGGGAGGTCGACGCGCGTGCCCGAACCGTCATGCACGACTCGGATCGCGCCGGGGATTGCCGGCGGCAGCGCGACCGGCGGGGTTCTCAACTCGGGCTCGATGCCGGCAAGATCGACGTTCGAGAAGTAGCCGTAGCCGCGGAACAGTGGGTTGGGTTCGATCGGGAGCCGAAGGAAACGTTCGTAGGACTCCGCCCGTTCTTTCGAGAACCCGGCCGGGTCCGCGACGGCGCTCGAGAGATGGTGAACCTGGTCCGACGAGACCCACTGGTCGAACCGGGGGACGGCGCTCGCCATCGCATTTACACACGGCGATGTGTTTATAACAAATGCTCCTCCCGGCCGCCGCGCGCCTGGCTGGGCGCCCCCGGTTCGGCGGCGCCGTCTCCGATTTATACGGTGGACCGGTTCGTCGACCGTCAGGAAATTTCGATGGCCTACGACATGTACCAGGAGGTGATCCTCCAGCACTACCGGGCGCCTCGCAACTTCGGGCCGCTCGACGGCGCGACCCTCGTCGGGGAGGAGTCGAACCCGCTCTGCGGGGACCACATCACGCTCCGGCTCAAGGTCGACCCGGCCTCGAAAAAGATCGAGGAAGTCCGATTCCAAGGCGACGGCTGCGCGATCAGCGTGGCGAGCACGTCGATGCTGACCGAAAAGCTCGCGGGGAGGACGCTCGATGACGCCGCGCACATGACGCGCGACGACGTCCTCCAGACCCTCGGGATCCCGTTGTCGCCCGTGCGCGTGAAGTGCGCGCTCACGGGGTTCACCGCGCTCGGGCACGCGTTGCACCCGGCGACCGCGACCGCGCCCTGACGCCGGGACGTCCCACCTCGGGAACGACCCCTTTAATAGCCCGGCTCGGGTGGAACGGTCGAGTGGCGGCCCACTCCGCCGCGGCGGTCGAGCGTGGTCGAGATCGATCCGGACGTCTGCGTGCTCTGCGGCCTGTGTACGGGGGTCTGTCCCCCGAACGCGATGGAGCTGACACCGACGCGGCTCGAGATCCTTCCGAACTGTACCGACTGCGGTTGGTGCGTGCCGTACTGCCCCGTCGGGGCGATCTCGGGCGGACGGCCGGTGCGACGGAGGCCGCGGAACGATGACTGACCGGGCCCGTCCGCCGCACGAGTCGCCCCCCCGCGTGCTCCTGGTCGACCCGTACCTCTCGCGCGAAGACCCGATGGAGCGGAAGTTCGTCGAACTGTACCCGTCCCTGGGACTGTTGACGCTCGGAGCGTACCTCCGCTCGCAGGGGATCGACGTCGCGATGGCCGACCTGACGTTCGCTCGCGACGTGCGGCCCGTGTCGGCACGACTCCGGGAGTTCCGGCCCCAAGTCGTCGGCGTGCACACCAAGACCCTCACCCGCGACCGCGCGATCGAGGTCGCCGAGCGGACCCGGTCGGGCGGCGCGTTCGCCGTGGCCGGAGGGCCGGACGCCGCGTCGCGGCCGGAGGAGTATCTCGACGCCGGTTTCGATGCCGTCGTGCCGGGCGAGGGAGAAGGAGCGCTCGTCGACCTTGCGCGCCGGGTCGCTCGCGGCGAGGACGCCGCCGACGTCCCCGGCACGATCGTGCGCCGGGCGGGGCGTGTGGTGCGCGGCCCCGCGCGCCCGTTCCTCCGCGACCTCGACCTCCTGCCGCTTCCGGCGTGGGACCTGGTCGACATGGAAGAGTACCTCGGCCGGTGGCAGCGGTCGACGGGCGAGCGGCGCGCGGCCGTCCTGACGTCCCGCGGGTGTCCGTTCGACTGCTCCTGGTGCTCCAAGCCGACCTTCGGTCGGACGTTCCGCCAGCAGTCGCCCGAACGGGTCGTCGAGGAGCTTCGCGCCCTGCAGGAGCGGTATCGCGTCGACTACGTGCGATTCTGCGACGACGTGTTCGGCGTTTCGCGCCCCTGGATCGACCGCCTACTGACGCACATGGAGGCGGAAGCCGTTCGCCTGAAGTGGGAGTGCCTCGCCCGCGTCGACCTCCTCAAGCCCGACCTCCTCAAACGGATGCGAGAGGCCGGTCTCGAACGCGTGTACGTCGGGGTCGAGTCCGGCAGTCAGAAGATGCTGGACCTGATGAACCGCGGGACGCGGCTCGCGCAGGTGGAGCGGGTCGCGGACGCGCTCCGACGAGAAGGGATCCGGCAGTTCTGGTTCCTGATGCTCGGCTACCCGGGC
>JASHUL010000264.1 GCA_030039995.1 Thermoplasmata archaeon | reverse complement strand
GCGCTCGTCCTCCAGCCGAAGCCGGGCGTCGAGAAGGCGCACCGGGTCCGCATGACGTTCCCGCTCACGGTCCCGGTGCCGGTCGTCGAGTCCGCGCTGGACGGAGTCCGCGCGGCGTTCCCCGAAGAGACCGCCCGTGCCCCGCCCCGACTCGAAGTCATCGACATTTCGGCCGCGAGCTGGGACGGTGTCGTCCTGCTCTGGTCGCCGATCCTGGACGACGGCACGGTGCGGGACCGAGTCCTGCGCGCGGTACTGGCCCGGCTGCCGACGGCCTCGCCGGCGGCGGCCAAGTGACGGCTCCCGCCGGGGGCCTTTAAATCCGCTCGGGGCTCGGGCCGGCCCGAGAGAACGTATGGGCCATCGCGTCACGCTCATCCCGGGAGACGGTATCGGACCCGAGGTCACCTCGGCGGCCCGTCGGGTCGCCGAGGCGACCGGCGTGGACCTCGACTGGGAGGTCGTCGATGCCGGGGAGCGGGCGATCAAGCAGACGGGAAGCCCGTTGCCCGAGGCGGTCTTCGAATCGATCCGGAAGAACCGTATCGCGCTGAAAGGGCCGATCACCACGCCGATCGGCGGCGGCTTCCGCTCCGTCAACGTCTCGCTGCGGCAGGAGCTCGACCTCTACGCGTCCGTGCGCCCGGCCCGGGCGATCGCGGGCGAGGGGACCCGGTTCCCCGAGACCGACCTGATCGTCGTCCGGGAGGCGACGGAGGGCCTCTACTCCGGCGTCGAGCACTGGGTCGACCGCGACCACACCGCGGCCGAGACGGTGAACATCATCACCCGCAAGGCGTCGGACCGGATCTGCCGGTTCGCCTTCGAGCTCGCCCGGCGGGAACACCGGGGGCACGTGACCGGGGTGCACAAGGCGAACATCATGAAGACCACCGGGGCGCTCTTCCAGACCGCGTTCCGGGAGATGGCGCCGAAGTACCCGGAGATCCTCGCGGACGAGCGACTGATCGACAACATGTGCATGCAGCTCGCCAAGAAGCCGTCCGACTACGAGGTGATCGTCACGACCAACCTGTTCGGCGACATCCTTTCCGACCTCGCGGCGGGACTCGCCGGCGGGCTCGGGATCGCCCCCGGCGCCCTCTACGGCGAGGGGATGGCGGTGTTCGAGCCGGTCCACGGGTCCGCCCCGAAGTACGCCGGGTCGGACAAGGCGGACCCGACCGCCGAGATCCTCTGCGTCGAGCTCCTTCTGCGCCACCTCGGGGAGACCGAAGCGGCGGACCGGGTCTTCCGGGCGGTCTGGGAGACGATCGCGGAGAAGAAGTTCGTCACCTACGACCTCGCCCTCCCCGGGTACACGCTCACCCCCGTGCCGCCGTCCAGCTGCTCGGCGATGGCCGCCGAGATCGCGCGCAAGGTGCCGATCGTGGACCTGGATACTCCGCTGCCGAAGGGCCGGTCGGAGATGGTCGGCGCGGAGTCCGCGCTCGACGGCTGAGCGCGTTCGGAATTCCACGAACGCAGCTTTAAGGGCGAGCGGACGCCCTTGTTCATCCCGGTCGGCCGATGACGTCTCCTCGTGCGGTGCGCATCCCCCGTCCCAAGGGCTCGCCGGCCCCGGGCGAGGGCGCGGCGGGTCCGGCCGCGACCGGAACGGTCCCGGCCGAGGCGCCGGTAAAGGTCGACGTTCGCTGGAACCAGGCCGCGAACGAACGGGCGCGTCGCCTGCTGCTCCTCTACCTCGGGACGCTGGTCGTCCTGTACGTCGCGTTCCTCGTGCTCGACCGCAGCGCGCCGGGAGGAACGAGCTCGACCGCGCTCACGGGGATGCTCTACTTCTCGGCGATCGCGGCGGCGCTCGCGGTCGTCGGGGTCTGGGTCGCCCTCGCCCCGGTCCCGCGCCGTATCGAGGTGACCGCCGGTGGCGTGGTCGTCGTCGAGGCATGGGGCACGAAGCGTCCGTTCCCGCCGATGGACGAGCTCCGCGCCACCCTCGTGCGCCGGTATCCCCGCAGCTTCCTCTCGAGCCGCGCCGTAGAGACGGTCGAGGTCACCGACCGGTCCGGACGACGGCGAACCTACCAGCTCGAACAGGGCGTCGTTCCGGTGCCCGGATCGGACGCCCGCTAGCGCGGGCTGCTCACTCGAGCAGGTCCTCGAGCTCGCTCGCGACCAGCGTCAGGAGCTGGTCGAGCGCCCGGTTCTTGAGCTCGGTGATCTGTCCGCCGTCCGTCTCCATCCGCGCCAGGAACTCGTCACCGTCGCGCACGAACGAGAGCGAGAGCAGATGGACCCGACCGTCGGGACGTCGTACGACGGGGGGGGTCGGGGCGGGCGCCGATCCGGACTTCGCGGGGGGCCGCGACGTCGCACCGGCCGTCGGCTTCTTCGCGGGGGCGTGGACCACTTTCTTCGGGGACGCCTTTCGGGCCGCCGGACGGGCCGGCCGAGACGCCGGTCTCGCCTTCGTCTTCTGACGGCGGGCGCTCGGCATCCGGGGTGGCCTCGAAGCCGCCGCACCAAGCCCCCCTATTTATGGATTCGGTTCTCGATTTACCTCGGAAGAGGCGCGTCGCCGCTCCGGCCGAACAACTATAGGCGGACCCTCGGTTCCGACCGTCTCGATGAGCTCGGCCGCGCCGTCGGGCGAGGAGTCGGGCGACCGTTCCCTCCGCCTCCGGGTCGGACCGGCGCTCCGTCCCGAGACGCTGTTCTTCTTGGTTGGCCTCGCGCTCGTGCTCGTGTTCCTCGCACTCGAACCGTACCTCTCGTACGCGGTGTTCGGCTCGGACTCGGGGGAGTACTACCGACTGACGTACGACCTGCTCGCCACCGGTCACGTCCCCCTCGGCGCCGCCTACGGCGGCTGGGGGACCGCCTACCCGGACTTCCCCGGGATCTTCGTCCTCGCCGCTGCCGGCGCGGGCGCGATGGGCCTCAGTGCGTTCACGGCGCTCACCGTCATCATCCCGGTCGTCGCGGTGCTCTCCGTCTTCCCGCTGTTCCTCCTGTTCCGACGGCTGTACCCCCACGACACGGTCGCGTTGCTCGCCGCCGGCATCGCGTCGCTCGCGATGCCTCGCCTGTTCTCCCTCGCGCACCCCGCTCCGCTCGCGCTCGGAGATTTCCTCGGGGTCGCGGCGCTCTGGATGCTGGTCGAGAGCCGTCGCGACGCGCGGTGGTTCGTCCCGCTCTCGCTCACGAGCGGGGCGCTGATCGTGACGCATCATCTCTCGACGTACTTCTTCGCCGTCGCCGCGGTCGGAGGGCTCCTGTTCCTGGAGCTCTGGCGCCCCGGCCTGTGGAGCCGTCGCTTTCCGACGCGGGAGCTCGTCTATCTCGGCGGCTTTCTCACCGCGACCTTCGTCTTCTGGTTCTTCGGGACCACCTCGTTCGTCAGCAAGGTGATCCTTCCCGCGTTCCCGAGCGCCCTTCACGCCACACCGGCGCTCGCCTTCGCGCTCGTCGAGGCGGTCGGGCTGGCCGCGGTCGGACTTACGGGCGCGCTCATCGCCTGGCGCCGCTCGCGGTTCCACCCGACCCGCGCGTGGGTCCGCCGGCCGACCGACCGCAGCGTGCTGCGGGACTTCCTGCTGATCCTCGTCGGGGTGTTCGGAGGGGTCGCGGTCCTGCTCGTCTCGCCGTTACCGGGGACGAGCCAGACGACGAGCCTCGCCGCGATCCTCTGGTTCGTTCCCGTCCTGGTCCTCGTCCTCTTCGCGAGCGGGAGCCGCCGCGCGGTCTCGACCTCCCGGGCCGGGCCGTTCGCGGTCGCGTGGCTCGGCGCACTATCCCTCACCGCGATCGTGGCGCTCGCCGCCGGGGGCCTCCCCAACAGCCCGCTCGGCGGCTACGCCGCCGCGATCCCCGCGTCCCGGTTCGCCGAGTATCTGTTCCTCCCGCTCGGTCTCATGGTGGCGGTCGCCCTCGCCCGGCTGGTCGCCCGTGCCGGCGACCGGGCCGGCCATCGGGCGTTCCTCGCCGCCTCGCTCGGCGTCGTCGTCCTTCTCTCCGCGAACGCCGCGATCGTCTATCCGCCGCAGTCGGACCTCGGAGGGTTCGAGGAAGGCCTGACGCACGGCGACGCCGGCCTCTGGCTCTGGATCGGGATCGCGGAGCCGACGAGCGCGGTGGTCGCCAGCGACCATCGGCTGAGTTCGATGATCTTCGGCTTCGACGGGAATCCGGCGACGTGGGACTCGACGCCGGCGCTGTTCACGGGAGCGAACTGGTCCGCCGCGGTCGCCGAGTTGCGAAGCTCGGACGCGCCGAACGCTCCCGGACGGCCGGTCGACCTGGTGGTCGTCGACTCCGTGATGTACGGAGGGGTCGCCCTGAACCCGTCGGGGGCCGCGCTCCCGCTCAGCTCCCCGGCGATCGGCTGGTTCGAGGGGCTTCCGTTCGTCCTGCTCTACGAAAGCGGGCAGGACGTCGTCTACCTCGTGGACGCCACGTTCTTGCCCGTCGGGTAAGGCCGAAACGACCCGTCGCGCTGCCACAGCTCGACCGGGGTCGGACTCTCTTCCGCGAGGCGATCGATCGACCGACGGGCCCACGCGAGCTTGGCGAGCGCGCGTTGCGCCCGCGACCGGTCGGTCTCTGCGACGTGGTCGAAGTCGAAGCCCCACAGGAGAATCCGTCGGGCCCCGACGTGCTCGGCGAGGTACACCCCACGGTCACCGTCGGTGAAGCCCCCGACGTCGAGCAGTGCGGGTCGGGGAGGGCCCGCCCACGAGCCGGCGAGTTCGCCCGGGAACTGCGGCACCCACTCCTCCAGCGCCGGTCGGTTGTCCCCGTGGGCATGGACCACGACGAGACTGCCACGACGGTTGGCCACGACCTCGGCCGGCAGGTCCCCGTCGAGGTCCGTCACGATCACGTCCGGGACGATCCCGGCACCGAGGCAGGCCGCGGTCGCCCCGTCCGCGGCGACCACGGCCGTTCCGGGCGCGCGGTCCGCGAGACGCCAGATCGGCGGGGGTCCGGCACCGGGAGCGGTGCCGACCACCACGACCTCCCGACCCGAGAGCCGGCGCGTGACCCGCGGGAGCGGGGGCTCCCGAGCGGGCGGCGGCAGGAGTGCCTCCAGGCGGTCCGCCGACCGGAGCTCCTGGTCGAACGGGAACCCGAACTCCTCCGCGATCCGTCGGTAGGTCGGGGACCACTCCGGGTACTCCATCTCCGCCCTCGACTCGACCGACGCTTTATAATCTGGCCGCATCTCTTCCGCCGACAGGGTTAACGACGTGATGCGACCGCTGGCACAGGAGATCCTGTCTCATCTACCGGGAGATTCCCGACGCTCGGCGGAGCCTCCTCCCCCGCCGCAGAACGACGATGCCGAGCTCGAAGCGGTCCTCGCTTCGCTGAAGACGAACATCAAGGTCGTCGGCTGCGGCGGCGGCGGCTGCAACACGATCAACCGCCT
>JASHUL010000263.1 GCA_030039995.1 Thermoplasmata archaeon | reverse complement strand
GGGGTCGTGGCGCGCCGTCGGTGGCTCGGTGTCGCTCATGTGAACCTTCCCGTAACGAATTCCTGGGTGAGGGGCTCGCGCGGCCGCTCGAGGATCTCCGCAGTGGAGCCGACCTCAATCAACTTCCCTTGGTGGAGGAACGCGACCCGGTCGGAGACCCGGGCGGCCTGACTGACGTTGTGCGTGACGAGGATCAGGACGATCTCCTCCCGGAGGCGGCGCATGGTCGCTTCGACCCGCTGGGTCGCCATCGGGTCGAGGGCGCTCGTAGGTTCGTCCATGAGGAGCACCCGGGGGCCGACCGCGAGGGCCCGGGCAATGCATAGCCGCTGCTGCTGACCGCCCGAGAGGGAAAACGCCGAGCGGTCGAGCTCGCCCTTGACCTCGTCCCACAGCCCCGAGCGTTCGAGCGCCTCCTGGACGGCGTGGTCGATCTCGCTCTCAGATTCGTGCAGGAGCCGCAGCCCGAACGCGGCGTTCTCGAAGACCGACATCGGAAACACGGTCGGGCGCTGGAAGACCATGCCGATCCTTCGTCGGACCAGCACGGGGTTGATCGAGCGGTCGTAGATGTTCTGGCCCAGGTAGTTGACCACGCCGGACACCTTGAGGCCCGGGGACAACTCCACCATCCGGTTGAGCGTGCGGACGAACGTCGTCTTTCCGCACCCCGAAGCTCCGATCACGGCGGTGAGAGTCCGCGGGGCGAAGTCGAGGTTGATGTGGTCCAAGAGGACCTTCTCTCGCTTCCTCTCCTTGGCGGTCACGGTGAGGCCGCGGACCTCGACGACCGAGCTCCCGTCCGCGGGGGTGGCCATCGCGGTCACTGGTAGAGCCCCTCCAACCGCTTGCGGTACCGAGCCGAGATGATCCGAACGACGATGTTCAGCACGATCACGATCACCACGACGAGGAAGGCCGCCTGATAAGCGAGCACGAGGGGCAGCGAGTGGGGCGTGCTCGAGTAGCCCGTCCAGATGAGATAGGTCAGGTAAGTCGAGTGGGAGTAGAGCCCCGTCGGGAGTGCCACGTTCGGGTCGACCGTGAGCACGATCGGCGCGGTCTCTCCGAGACCGATCGCCATCGCGAGGAACACGCCGGTCAGGATCTGCGGGACCGCGATGGGCAAACCGACGCGGAGGATGTACTGATACGGGCGGGCACCCGAGCCGTACGCCGCCTCCCGGATCGGACGGGGGATGGACGAGAACGCGATGTCGGCGGTGCGGAAAACGTAGGGCGTCATGAAGAACGCGAGCGTGATCGCACCCGCGAGGAAGACCGCGCCCCAGCCGAGGTAGACGACCAGCGCGAAGAATCCGAAGAATCCGAAGATCACCGACGGGATCCCGGCGAGGAGGTTCGCCGACATGCGGACCCACCCGGCGGCCCAGTCCGGTAGGAACTCGGCGGTCGCGATCCCTCCGACCACCCCGAACAGCACCGAGATCGCGGTCGACACCGCGAGCAACTCGAACGTCGAGACGAGCGTAACCCCGAGCGCGTCCTCGGCCTCGTACGACCCGAAGCTGGTGATCGTGCTGAGCGCCATGGTGGGGAGGGCGGTCGACCCGATGTACCAAACCAGGTCGAGGATCGGGAGCAGAGCGACCAGGAACAGGAGCGGGATGAGGTAGCCGACCCAACGGTCGAATCCGGTGCGGAAGCGGAGCCGGATCGTGTCCCCTTGCCGGAGGTCGTCGGCCACGTCGAGCAGGCGGGGTCGGTCGGAGCTCGGAAGGGCGGTTGCCATCCAAGCGGGCTAGATGCCCGGCACCTCCTGGGCGTAGATGTGGCTCACCAGCCGGCGACCGACGATGTTCACGGCGAGGGTGATCGCCATGAGCACCAGCGCGAGCTCGGCGAGGTTCTCACCGAGGGTCGGGTTGACGAGGGCGGCGTCGAGGGTGCCGAACATGTACGCCGCCATCGTGTCCGTGACGTCGTAGACGTTGACGGGGAACCGGGCGTCGGCGCCGATGACCATCGCGACGGCGACCGTCTCGCCGATCGCGCGCCCAAAGCCGAGGAACACCGCGCTGATGATCCCGCGGCTGCCCGTGCGGAGCCCGACCTTGCGCATGACCTCCCAGCGGGTCGCTCCGAGCGCGAGACCGCTCTCCCAGAGGTCCTTCGGGACCGACCGGAGCGCGTCCCGGATGAGGAGCGTCGTGATCGGAAGCGCCATCAGCGTCAGCACGAGGATCGCGAGCGGCAGGCCGATGCCCGCCGACGTCGGCGAGGGTGGAATGATGCTCGCGGCGAAGCCGGGGATGAACGAGAGGTGCTCGACCGCCCACGGGTTGACGACCGTTCCGAGGTACGGCGCGATCACGAGGTACGCCCAGATGCCGTAGACGACGCTCGGGATCCCCGCGAGCAGGTCGACGAACGGGTCGAGGAACTTCGTGAGGAACGGCGGAAGGTACGTGGTCGACGCGATCGCGATCCCGAGCCCGATCAGCATGGACAGCATCAGCGCCGGCACCGCGGTCAGAAACGATCCGACGATGACCACCAGCACGCCCCACGGATTCGCCGCGCTGCCGGGCAGGAAGAAGCCCCAGCCGAAGTTGTGGAACTTCGTCGCGCCGATGAGCACCCAGGCGATCGCGACCGCGATGGCGGCGGGGATCAGGGCGGGGATGTACGGGATGACTTTGCCGATCCGGTGCGCCGTCTGACCCTTGGGTGCGCCCGCACTACGGCTCGGAGAAGAAGGGGTGGGAAGGGGTTGCGGAGCTCCGGTCGCCTCGGGGGACGGTTCGGAGCTCACGGGGGTCTTCCACTGTCCGCCTGCGGTCTATTTCAGGACGTCGACACGGACGCAAGGATCTGCGTATCGTATCCCGCGACTTCCGCCGTCAGGGGCAGGAAGCCGACCTGGTTGATCCACGCCGACGCCACG
>JASHUL010000262.1 GCA_030039995.1 Thermoplasmata archaeon | reverse complement strand
CCCCGGAGTCCGCGTCGACCGGTGCCGCGGCCTACTGGACGTTCGGCTTCAAGAACGCCTCCGACGCGCTCTTGCTCGAGACCGTCTCGCTCGGTGTCCCCTCCGCGCTGCTCGTCGCGAACGGGACGTCCTGCGAAGGGATCGTGGCGTACCTTGCGCCGTTCCCCTCGAACGTCCTCGACTCGCCTCAGATCGTCGCGGCGGCGAACCAGGCGGGGGGGACGGCGTTCCTGAGCGCCCACGCGAACGCGACCCGGGCCTGGGCGGCGGTCGGCGGCATCCAGCTTGGGGACTTGGCCTCGACCTCCCCGATCTGGGAAGTGAGCTACACGTCGTGCTCGTTCCCGGCGTACTCGGGCGAGACGGGAGTGACGTTCAATGCGACGGTGGCCGGACTTACTGGGGCGGTCTCGAACAGCTCCACGTCCTCCGGGTCCTGCGGCCTGAGCGTCCCGAGCACACTGGTCGTGCCGCTCCACGGGGTGCTTTCGCCGTGGAGCGCCCGAAAAGCTATTTAAATACCCTCCAACTGCGCGGCCGCACCTTCAGCGTCCATGGTCGAGTACAAGCTCGTCATCTCCGAGCGCGAGAAGTCTCTCGCGCGCACCGTCGGCGACCCGCAGGCCGCGGGATTCCTCGGCAAGCGGATCGGCGAGACGATCGGTGGGGAGTTGATCGGGGCCTCCGGCTACACGTTCCGCATCACGGGCGGAACCGACAAGAGCGGCTTCCCTCTCCGCCCGGACGTCCCGGGCGCTCGCCAGACGCGCCTCTTTGTCGGCGAGGGCTTCGGATTTCACGCGCCACGGCGGGGCATGCGTCGACGGCGAACGTTCCGCGGCAACACGGTCAGTGAGGATACGGTACAGATCAACCTGATCGTCGAGCAGAAGGGCGGGAAGCCGCTCGCGGAGCTCCTCGCCGCGACATGAAGGTCCCTCGTCAGCCCGAGGTCAATATCGGCCTCGTAGGACACGTCGACCACGGCAAAACCACGCTCACCCAAGCGCTCACCGGCGAGTGGACCGACCGCCACTCCGAGGAGCTGAAGCGCGGGATCTCGATCAAGCTCGGCTACGCCGACGCGGCGTTCTACCTCTGCCCGAAGTGCCCGCCTCCGACCGGGTACACCACCGAGCCGAACTGCCCGAACGGCCACGGGCCGGCGAAGTTCCTGCGCTCGGTCTCCTTCGTGGACGCGCCCGGCCACGAGACCCTGATGGAGACGATGCTCTCGGGCGCCGCGATCATGGACGGGGCGGTCCTGCTCGTCGCGGCGAACGAGAAGGTCCCTCAACCCCAGACGCGCGAGCACCTCTACGCGCTCGACATCATCGGAGTCCGCAAGGTCGTCGTCGTCCAGAACAAGATCGACCTCGTGACCGCGGACGCGGCCGAGGAGAACTACCGCGAGATCGTCGAGTTCCTGAAGACGTCCCCGATCGCGGAGGCCCCGATCATTCCCGTCAGCGCGAACCATCGCGTGAACATCGACGCGTTGATCGAGGCGATCGAGAAGACGATCCCGACGCCCACGCGCGACCCGGCGAAGCCGCCCCTGATGTACGTCGCACGCTCGTTCGATATCAACCGGCCCGGAACCCGACCGGCCGCCTTGCAGGGCGGTGTGCTCGGGGGCTCCCTGATCCAGGGCAAGCTCACGCTCGGCGAAGAGATCGAGATCCGTCCCGGGCCCACGGGGGCGAGCGATGGCCACGCCGAGTCCCTCACGACCCGCATCACGTCGATCTTCTCGGGCGGTCAGGAGTGGAAGGAGCTCCACCCCGGCGGCTTGGCCGCCATCGGGACAAGTCTCGACCCGGCCCTGGCGAAAGGCGATGGGTTGACCGGCCGGCTCGTCGGTACCGCCGGGACCCTCCCCCCGGTCAGCCAAAAGATCCGACTGAAGGCGACGTTGCTCGACCGCGTGCTCGGGGCTCAACGCGAGATCAAGGTCGAGAAGATCCGCACGAGCGAGATGCTCGCGGTGACGGTGGGTACGACGGTCGCGAGCGGCAAGGTCACGAGCGCGCGAGGCAACGAGGTCGAGCTCTCGCTCAACCGCTCCGTCACGGTCTTTCCGGGCAGCCGCGTCGCGGTCTCCCGGCGGCTGAACGCCTGGCGGCTGATCGGCTACGGTATCGTGGAAGGGGGGTCCAAGTGAGACCCGACCTGCTCGAGATCCTCCGGTGCCCGGTCTGCCGCGGGGAGCTGACCCTCGTGCAGCGGCGGACGGACGGGCCCGAGATCGTCGAAGGGACGCTGCTCTGCGGTCGCTGCAAGGTCGACTATCCGATCCAAGACGGAATTCCCGACCTGTTGCCGCCGGACGAGCGGGATTGAGGACGGACCGCGGTCCGCTCCCCGGGCTCGACCTGCGGTTCGAGCCGAAGGGTTAAGCGGGGTCGGGCGGAACGGCGCCCGATGCCTTCCGCTCGGGACGCGGACGACCCCTCGCCCGAGGACGGAGACGACGAGCTCGACGAGGACACGCCGCGGTCCCGTCGTGCGTCGCGCCGCCCCCGAAGCCACTCCACCCGTCGGCCCCCCCTCCGCAAATGGAGCGACGCCGACGAAGAGGACGACGACGAGGACGAGCTCGAGACGCCGCCTCGGCGGCGCTGGTTCCACGGGGACTCGAAACCGGTCTACTGGAGAGCCCGCGACTCGCTCTACTTCGAACCGCTCATCGCCGTCGCGATCATCGTCCTACTGCTGGTCGGACTCTACGCCTACACTCAGAATTGGCCCCCCGTGTACGTCGTCGAGTCCGACAGCATGCAGCACGGTTCGTCCGACGTTCTCGGCGTGATCAACACCGGGGACCTGGTCCTCGCGCAGCGGATCTCCCTCAACCAGATCACCCCGTACGTGGTCGGGGTCCAGACCGGCTATTCTACGTACGGTGAACCCGGGGATGTCATCCTCTATAACGCGAACGGACAAGGTTCGACGCCGATCATCCATCGGGCGATCCTGTTCCTGCAGTGGGACCCCGTCAGCTCCTCGTACAACGCGACCGACATCTCCGGTCTGAAGTGCGGAAACGCCTCCGGCGACTATCGCACTCCCGGAACCTCGACCGGCTGCGGGCTCACCGGACTCACCTCGGCTACGTCGATCGAATTGTACGGGGTGGGCTGGCGGTCGGTTCCCGTCAGCATCCCGACCGACCCCGGGGCCCTCGGAGACCACTCCGGCTTCGTCACGATGGGGGACAACAATTTCGTTCCGACCGGATGCACGAGCTCTTGCTCCGGAGACCCGGACCAGGTGGACGGGCTCAGCCAGCTGGTGGAGCCCGGCTGGATCGTCGGGGTCGCGCGAGGGATGATCCCGTGGGTCGGCGCTGTGAAGCTTCTCTTGGAAGGAGATGCCCAGTCCGTACCGGCGCAGTCCTGGCAGTTCCTCGGGCTGACGGTAGTCGGGCTGATCCTGCTCGCCTTCGGCATCCATTACGCGCTGCGCGCCGAGGGAATCGAGGACGAGCGCCGACGGGAACGCGAGGACGCGGAAGCGGAGACGGAGGAAGAAGAGGAGGATCGACCGCCCAGTCGAGGTCGGCGCTTCCTCCGCGCGCTGCGCCCTTGGAAGAGCGACCCTGACGAGGAGGATATCGACGAGCCCCCGCGCCGCAAGCACCCGTCCAAAAACCGCTCGACCGGACGACACGGGCGGCCGACACCGAAGGTCCGACGGGAGACCAAAGCGAAATCCGGTGGCTCTTCCGACGACGACGACCTCTGACGAAGGCCTCCGTGCCGGCGCCCGAGCGGGAGCGGCGTTCGCAACCTTTTAGTTCCGACGCCCGTCCGCCCCGTGGGGAATCCCTCGAATGCACGTTATCGGCGGCACCGCGTCGACGTCGCTCGCCGAGCGGATCTCGAGGGAGCTCGGCAACGCCCCGTTCGCCATCCCGTTCACCAAGCGGTTCCCGGACGGGGAGATGTACGTCCGGGTCGGCGGTCGGTTCGAAGGCGAGGACGTGGTCGTCGTCCAATCGACCCGGGCCGACCAGGACCTCGTGGAGCTGCTCCTGCTCGAGGACGCGGTTCGCGAAGCCGGGGCGCGTAAGGTGTTCGTCGTGGTGCCGTACCTGGGCTACGCCCGCCAGGACCGCCGGTTTTTTCCCGGCGAGCCCGTGAGCGCACGGACGTTCTGCCGGCACATCGAGCTCGACGCCGACGTGGTGATCACCGTCGACCTGCACTCCCGGCAGACCCTCTCGCACTTCTCGAAGCCCGCATTCGAGGCGAGCGGGATCCCGGCGATCGCCCGACTCTTGCGCGAGCGGCCGCTCGACGTGCTGGTCTCCCCCGACCAGGGAGGGGTCGAGCGCGTGAAGCGAATGGCCGAGCTTCTCGACAAGCCCTGGTTGGCGTTGCAGAAGAAACGGATCGACAGCGAGCATGTCGAACTCTCGATCCCGACTTCTCTTTCGGTCCCTATCGAAGGCAAGCAACTCGTGATCGTCGACGACGTGATCTCCACCGGGGGGACGATCGTCGAGGCCGCGAAACTGCTGAAGAAACGGAACGTCGCGGGGATCAGCGCCGCCTGCACGCACGGGCTCTTCCTTCGCGACGGATTCGAGCGGATCAAGGCGGTCGTCGACGAGGTCTACTCGACCGACACCCTCGGGAACCCGGCCGAGAAGGCGTCCGTCGCGCCCGACATCGCGCAGATCCTGCTCCGCGAAGCGACGCCCTAGGATCGGTCGAACCGGATGGAACCTCCCCGTCCCACGAAGGGTGCGCGTTCGGACGAACTTCTCGAGCTGGCGCACCTCGTGCGCCGGGAGCTTTCGCTCCGCGAGGAGACCCCGACGGGGAGCTGGGTCGAAGAGATCGCCGACTCGTTGCGGACCGGGGCCCGTCCGGGCTGGTACTATCCGATCTCGGAGGGGGCGGGTCTCGCCTTCCGGTCCGAACGCGACGACCATTCGTTCGCCCATGTCCACGTCGAGACGGCTCCGGACGCAGTCGAACGGGCGAGGGCCCTCACCGAAGTGCTCCTGTCCTCCCTGCCGCCCACGGCCCGTTCGATCAGCGTCGGGTTTACCGGCCTTCCGCTCGCGGCCGAGGAGGAGCTCACGGCGCGACTCGGTCAGCGTCCCGGCTCGAATGTGATCCGCAGATATGCGATGGAGCGGCCGCTACGCTCGCGCGATGGTGAGGGTCTTCCGCCGGTCCCGGACGCTCTCCAACTCGTGCCGATCCGTGATGTCACGCTCGACGCGCTCTCGCTACTGGATCAGAAAGCGTTCCGGGGAACGACCGATGAGCTCCTCATTGGCACCGACCTCAAGGAGTACCGCCGAACCCTGGTCGCTCTGCTGGAGGGAGCCACCGGTCGATTCCTCGATGAGGCGTCCACGGCACTCTACCGGGCCGAACCGCCCACGCTCGTCGGGGCGATCCTCACCTGCGAGAAGACCCCGCGCCGGGCCGCTTTCCAGGACTTCATGGTCGACCCCGAACTTCGGGGTCGGGGGTATGGGGCCTATCTGCTCCATTGGGCCGTGCGCGCCCTCTGGGCGCTCGGGTACGAACGTGTGCGGCTCTGGGTCAGCGCGTCGAACGAGTCCGCGCGACGCCTGTACGACACCGTGGGCTTCTCCGTGACGCAGACCGCTGTCATCTATCGTTGGGACCGTGCTCCCCCCACGGTCGCGAAGGGCCGTTAGAGGCCCGCGACCCTCAGACCGCCCGCTCAAACACCGGGACGTGCTCGAGACAAAGCACGGGAGCGCCTCTTCCGGGGACTCTTCGGGGCGTGCACGAGCTCGCGGACCTCTCGGCGGACCGCGTCGAGCGGAGCGACCGAGCCTTCGGCTCGACAGAGAATCAGCGCTCCCTCGACGGAGGCCAGCGTGGTCGTGGCGAGCATCCGAGCGCGTTCGGACGGAACTCCGACCTTACGAAGTTGCCGAGTCAGGACGGTAATCCAGGACCGGAACGTGGAGCGTACGAGCGCGGCGAGCGCTGCCTCTCCGCCGTAGTGGGAGGCGGCGACCGCCGCGACGGGGCACCCCGCCCGGCAGTGGGAGACCACGACCGATCGGCGAAAGAACATCACAAAGCGATCGAGCACTTCCTCCGGACGGTGGAGGGGACCCTCCCGCTGGAAGCGGAGCAGCTGCGCGGTGGTCCAGCGGAGCGCATCCTCGACCAGCTGCCGCTTCCCCTTCGGAAAGTGATAGTAGATCGAACCTCGAGGGGCGCCGCTGGCTGCCAGGATCTCGGGGAACGAAGTCGCCTCGATGCCCTGGGCACCGAAGAGCACGGCGGCGCTCGCGATCATCCGTTCTCGACTGGTGCTCGACACCGTTGCCCCCGCGCCGAAACCGCGTCGTGCCTGAAAGGGTATCCCCCGGGCGGGGCGCGACCGTCATCTATATGATGCGCGTCATAATTCGCCAGCGACGACCATGCCGATGATCGATGTGTACGCCAAGGCGGGAACGTTCGGGGACCGGCACACGCTGGCGCAAGACCTTGCGGCCGCGGTCATGAAGTGGGAGAAGGTACCGAAGCTGCCCCTGTTTACCAAGAACACCGCGGCCTTCATCCACGACCTGCCGGCCGATGCGATCTCGAACGTGGACGGCGACGATAACTACGTGCGGGTTCAAGTGCTGACACCGGTCGGCGTGCTTGACCGCGACAAGCAACTCGGGGTGGTGGCCGAACTCACCGACATCGTGGCCGCCGCCGCACGCGACCCGTCGCTCAAGCAACGAACCTGGGTCCTGATCACCGAGTCTCCGAACGGGGGCTGGGGGATCGCGGGACACGCGAACACCGGGGACGACATCGCGAAGGCCGCCCGCGAGCAGATTGCAGCGCTCACCGCAAAAGGGGGAGCCGGCAAGAGCTAGTCACGCCCCGCGCCCGCTGACCCGTCGGTTTCGGCGGGCGGACCCGGCAGCGGGTGCAAGGCGTCTTGCAACCACGGCGTATCCGCATTACGGCGGTTCGGGAGTCACTCGTCGGTCAGTGACTCTGACGGAGGAGGAGGGGGTGTGGTGTTGCGGCGCCGCCTCAGGACCAAGAGCAACAGGCC